>CALFYL010000344.1 GCA_937952135.1 uncultured Planctomycetia bacterium | reverse complement strand
GCGGGGTCGCCACCGGCCGCGCCGCAGTTAGCGGGGCGAATTTGCTCTGGCTCGGGTACGTCGCGCTGCTTACGGCGTCACGGTGAAGCGCAGCGCGTCGCTCAGCAGCAGCGCCGGGGCGGTCGGCGCCGGGTTGCGGACCACGAACTGCGTGTAGACCGTCGTCCCGGCGCCCAGGCCGTTCGCGCCCAGGAACGAGTGCGTCCACGGGTGCGAAAGGACGCCGGTGCAACTCGTCGCGCCCGCCCCACCGCCGGCCGCACTCACGAGGAACGGGATGCGTCGGATCGGCTGCGAGAGGCACAGGAACGCGGAGTAGTACGGGGCCTGCGCCGGCGCGAGGCTCCAGATCTCGAGCCCGCTCTGGCCCGGCGGGACGCGCGCCGCGCTCACGACGAAGTCGTCGAGCCCGCTGAGCGACGGTGTGCCGCTCGAACCGATCGCCGGCGAGCACGCGCCGACGATCGCGCTGGCAGAGCAATACGTCGCCGTCCCCGTGAAGCCGCGCACGACGTGGATGCGCTTGAGATCCCAGATCGCGATGAGCAGGTCGCCGGTCAGCGGGTCCACCGTCATGCCGTCGGCGCAGCCCGCGATGCTCAGCACGAACGAGCCGAGCAGCGAGACGATGTCGCCGTTCGAATCGAGGGAGTACGCGCCGACGAAGCCGTTGCACGACGTGACCAGCGCGGTGTCGACGGCGAAGCCCGGCTCGTCCGCGTCGACGTAGACCATGCTCCCGGCGGAGGGCACGGCGGGGCCGCGCGGCGTCGCGAGGCCGACGTCGAAGCCGCCGTTGCCATCGGGCGTGAGCGGCGCGTCGTACCAACGCGCGATCCCCGGCGACGTCAGCTTGATCCGCAGCGGGCCGCCCGGCGCAGGCCGAACCACCGCACAGCCGCCCGCCGAGCCCCCGACGCCGACCCCCGCCAGCAAGGCCGTCTTGCTCGGACCGCTCGCGCCGGGCTGGATCTGTCCGAGCACGTTGATCGGAAAGGCGGTGTAGAGCAGCACGCCGCCGGGCGCGAACGCGAGGCCGCCGTCGACGAACGGCGCGTCGGCGAGCTTCGTCGCACTGCTCGCGAAGCCGACGATGTGCCCCAGCGAGTCGCGCTGCACCCGGATCGAGTACACGGCGCCGATGGACGTGTTCGCGTTGCCGCCGATGAGCAGGTGCGACGGGTCGTCCGGCGCGAACACCACGCCGCCGTAGAACCCGGGCACGCCCGGCGCGCTGCCGAGGTTCGCGATGCCGTACTGGCCCGACCACGGCCCGCCGATGACTTGCGCGCTCGCGCGGCCCGCCGCCGCGAGCAGGAACAACGCCGCGGACAAGCTGCCCGCCAAGAAGCGCTCGAAGCTCTGCATGACCCACCTCCGTGCGGCGCACCCCGCGCGCGCCTGTTTCCGACATCCTAAGTAGTGTCCGCAAAGCCACAACAAGTGCTCGCTTTTCTACCCACGATCGGCCCTCGTACCCCACCCCGACAGGGTCGCATCGGCGCCCTTTCGCCCGTTACGGCGGCGCGCAACGGACCTAGCGGCTCATCGGCCATCCCCCTGCCCCGCGAGGTCGGAAATCCCATGCACTCGTTGCCGCTCTCCCTCTTGCGCTTGCTCGCTGCCCTCTCCGCGTTGCTGCCGGCCTTCGCCCAAACCCCACAGCTCACCCCGCTCAGCGTCGCGCCGAACGGCGCCTTCGGCGACTCCGACAGCGGCGGCCCCTCGGTGAGTTCCGACGGCCGCTGGGCCTTCTTTCGAAGCGCGGCGCGCAACCTCGTCGGCGCGGAGCCCCGCTTCGACACGGACATCTTCGCCGTCGACCTGTGGAGCGGCGACCTGCGCCGCATCAGCTCTGCGCCGGGCGGCGCCGAAGGCAACGCCGACAGTTTCCGCGCCCAGTGCTCGAGCAACGGCCGCTTCGTCGTCTTCGCGAGCCTCGCGACGAATCTGACCTCGCCCGGCGGCAACGGCGTGCCGCAGATCTACTTGCACGCGCTCGACAGCGGGCTGACGACGCTCGTGAGCGTCAACCTCGCCGGTGTGGCCGGCAATGGCGCGTCCGAATGGGCCGACGTCTCCGACGACGGGCGTTTCGTGGCCTTCGCGAGCCGCGCCAGCGACCTCGTCGCGGGCGACACGAACTTCCGCGAGGACGTTTTCGTGCGCGACACGGTGCTCGGCCAGACCACGCGCGTCAGCCTCGACGCGCTTGGCCAGCAGGCGAGCTGGCCCTCGGGCCCTTTTACCCCGACGACGTGCGCACAGGCTGAAATCAGCCCGGACGGGCGCTTCGTCGTGTTCACGACGATCTTCGCGCTCTTGCCCGCGGACACGAATTCGGCGCACGACGTCTACCTGGTCGACCGTTCGAACGGCGCGCTCGAACTGATCTCGCGCGCGCCAGGGTTCGTGCTCGGCAACGCCCCGAGCGCTTCGGGGCAGATCTCGGCCGACGGACGCTTCGTGGTGTTCGCGAGCGACGCGAGCAACTTCGCAAACGGCGACGTGAATGCCGCGCTCGACGTGTTCGTACGCGACCGCGTGCTCGACACGCTGGTGTGCGCCAGCCGCGCTCCCGGCGGCGCCCCGGCGGGAACGTCGGGGAGCTGGGACACGCCGCCTCGGATCGCCGCGGACGGGAGCTTCGCGATCTTCCACTCGCCCTCGACGGCGCTCGCGCTTGGCGACACGAATTCCTTCGACGACGTGTTCGTCTACTCGATCGCGACGGGCGCATTGGAACTCGTGCGGCCCCTCGGGTTGACCCCGAACGCCGCCGTGTTCGATGCGGCGATCTCGAACGAAGGCGCGACGCTGCTCTTCACCACGGCGGCCAGCAACCTCGCGGCCGGCGACACGAACAACCGCTTCGATGTGTTCGCGCTCGAGCGCGATGCGTGCAAGCCGACGAGCTACTGCACGAGCGGCGTGTCGGCGGGCGGTTGCAGTGCGGTGCTGGCCGCGAGCGGCACGGCATCGCTCTCGAGTTGCACGCTGACGCTGTCCGCAACGGGAGTCGACGGCCAACGCCAGGGCCTGGTTTTCTACGGCGCCAGCGGTGCGGTCGCGCTCCCGTGGGGAGCGAGCTCGAGCTTCATGTGCGTGAAGAGCCCCGTGCAACGCACCGCACTGCAGAGTTCCGGCGGCGCGATCGGCTCGTGCTCCGGCGCCTACGCTCTCGACTGGTGCGCATTCCTCGCAGCGAACCCGACGGCGCTCGGAGCGCCTTTCGCCTCCGGCGACGCGCTCTACGCGCAGGCCTGGTACCGCGATCCCGCGAGCCCGAAGACCACGGCGCTCACCAACGGTGTGCGTGTGGAGATCTGTCCGTAGCCGCAGCGCGTCAGGGCCGCGACAGCGAGTACAGCGAAAGGTCCTCTTCACCGGGCGGGAGGCGCACAGCGGTCTCGAAGCGCATCCCGACGCTCTCGAGGACGCGCTGCGAGGCGAAGTTGTCCGGCGACGTGATGGCGACGATGCGCGCGATGCGGAGCGAGTCGAAGCCGTGCTCGAGCGTCGCGCGCGCGGCCTCGCGTGCGTAGCCGCGGCCGCGGTGGCGCGCGAGGAAGGCGAAGCCGACGTCGACGTCGGGCAGCGTGTCGCGGCGCAGCAGGCCGCAGATGCCGAGCGCCTCGCTCGTCGCGAGCAGCTCGACGCACCACAAGCCGAACCCGTTGCGGGCGTAGCTCGCGAGCGGCCCCTCGCGCAGATAACGCCGAGCGTCGTCGAGCGTGCTCACGCCTTTGTCGCCGATGTAGCGCAGCCAGTCGGCGTCGTTGACGAGCTCGTGGATGAACTCGGCGTCCTCGAGCGTGAGCTCGCGCAAACGAAGACGCTCCGTGCGAAGGATCGTCACGGAGCGTTCGTCGGTCATGCGCTGAGCGTAACGACGTCCGCGCGCGCTGAGCCAGCGGGTCAGGTCTTGACGGTCGCCTTCGCCGCGGGCTTCGCGGGCGGCGGCTTGACCTGCTTGCGCTCGCCGAACAGCGGCGTGCCTTGCATGTAGCCGGGCGCGGGCACACCGAACACGTCGAGCACCGTCGGCGCCATGTCCATCAAACGCGGCTTGTCGGTGTTGATCTTGCGGTTCGACCAGAACACGCCCGGCACGAGGCGCGGGTCGACGCAGTGGTCGCCCGACCAGCTCTTGGTGTTGTCGGTGAACA
>CALFYL010000343.1 GCA_937952135.1 uncultured Planctomycetia bacterium | reverse complement strand
CCACGAACCACGCACCCGCATCGGCGCGCCTCCACTCCCACGAGCGCCCAGACTCGAGCGCGCCCCCCAAAGTGGCGCCGACTTGTGGAACGGATTCGTAAAGCGCCGCGCTTCGCTAGCCTTGCGCGGTGCCGCACGCACCCCTTCCGATCGACGACGTCCTTCCGCAGCTCGTCGCCGCGCTCCGCGCGCACGCGAGCGTCGTGCTGCGCGCCCCGACCGGCGCCGGCAAGACGACGCGCGTTCCGCCCGCCGTGCTCGAAGCCGGACTCGCGGCCGGCAAGCAGATCGTGATGCTGGAGCCTCGCCGGCTCGCCGCGCGCGCCGCCGCCCGCCGCATCGCGTACGAGCGCGGCGCGGAGCTGGGCGGTGAAGTCGGCTTCCGCGTGCGCTTCGACAACAAGAGCTCGCGCGCCACGAAGATCCTCGTCGTCACCGAAGGCATCCTCGTGCGGCGGCTGCAGGACGATCCGTTTCTCGAGGACGTCGGCTGCGTGGTGTTCGACGAGTTCCACGAGCGCAGCCTCGACACCGACCTGTCGCTCGCGATGACCCGCAAGTTGCAGCGCGAGGCGCGGCCGGATCTCAAGCTCGTCGCGATGTCGGCGACGCTGACGCCCGACGCGTTGGCGCGCTTTCTCGGCGACGCGCCGATCGTCGAGAGCCTCGGCCGGCTGCACCCCGTCGAGATGGAGTACCTCGCCTCCGATCCGCGCACGCCGCTGCCCAAGCAGGTCGCCGTCGGCGTCGCCCGCGCGCTCGAGCGAACGAACGGCCACGTGCTCGCGTTCCTGCCCGGCGTCGGCGAGATCCGCCGCACGGGCGCCGAGATCGCGAGCCTGTGCCAGCGCCGCGGTGTCGACGTGCTCGAGCTCTACGGCGACCTACCGGCCGAACAACAGGACGCGGTGTTGTCGCCGAGCGCGCGCCGCAAGGTGGTGCTCGCCACGAACGTCGCGCAGACGTCGGTCACCATCGAGGGCGTGACGGCGGTGGTCGACAGCGGTTTGGCGCGCGTGCTGCGCTACGACCCTTCGATCGGGCTCGACAGGTTGGAGCTCGAGCGCATTTCGCGCGCGTCGGCGGAGCAGCGCGCGGGCCGCGCCGGCCGCACGGCGCCCGGAGTTTGCTGGCGGTTGTGGAGCGAAGGCGAGCAGCGTTCGCTCGACGAAGAGGACGAGCCCGAGATCCGCCGCGTCGACCTCGCGGGAGCGGCGCTGCAACTGTACTCGTGGGGCGAGAGCGACCTGGCGGGCTTCGGTTGGTTCGAGGCGCCGGCCGAAGCGGCGCTGGCGCGCGCCGACGCGCTGCTCCATCGACTCGGCGCCGTGGACTCGCGCGGCTCGACGACCGCGCTCGGCAGGCGCATGGCTTCGATGCCGACGCATCCGCGGCTCGCGCGCTTGATGATCGCGGGCGAGGAGTTCGGCTGTGCGGAGCGCGCGGCCTTCGCGGCGGCGTTGCTCTCCGAGCGCGATCCGTTTCTGCGCTCGCGCGACCGCCGCGGAGCGCGCCACGTGTCGGACAGCGACTTGTTCGACCGCGTGCGCGCGCTCGAGGACTTCGAGGACTTCGGAACGACGTCGAGCGAAGTCGGCGAGCTCGACCGCGGCGGCGCGCGCTTCGTGCTGCGCGCGAAGGACCAGCTCATGCGCATGGTCCGAGCGGACGAGAAGCCCGCGAGCGCGAAAGCTCTCGCGCAAGCGCTTCTCGCGGCCTATCCCGATCGATTGGCGAAGCGGCGCGCGCCGAAGGAGCGCCGCGGAGTGATGGCGGGCGGCCGCGGAGTCGCGCTCAGCGAGGACAGCGCGGTGGCCGACGCCGAGTTGTTCGTGTGCCTCGACCTGGACGCCGGAAAGCGCGGCGAACGCGCGGAGGCCGTGGTGCGAATCGCTTCGGCGGTCGAGCGCGAGTGGTTGCCGCCCGAACGCGTCGCCACGCGCATCGACGTCGAGTTCGACGAGCGCGCGGAACGCGTCACGGCGCTCAAGCGTGTGCTGTTCGACGATCTCGTGCTCGAGGAAGTGCAGGCGGCGTTGCCGAGCAACTCGGAGCCCGCGCGTGTGCTCGCGGAAGCGGCGGCGAAGCGTTTCGAGCGCGTGTGGCCGAAGGACGACAAGGACCTCGAGCGCTTCGTCGCCCGCGTGCGCTGCCTCGCGCAGTGGATGCCGGACCTCGGCCTGCCGAGTTTCGACGAGGCGTCGCTCGCGGCGGCGCTGCCCCAGTTGTGCGAGGGCCGCCGCAGTTTCGACGAAGTGCGCCGCGCGCCGTGGCTCGACGCGTTGCGGTCGAGGATGAGCTACCAACAGCTCCAAACGCTTGAGCGCGAAGCCCCCGACAAGCTCAGCGTTCCGAGCGGCAGCCACATCCGCATCGAGTACGAGGTCGGCAAGGCCCCGGTGCTCGCAGCGCGCATCCAGGAGCTCTTCGGGCTCGCCGAAACTCCGCGCATCGCGGGCGGCCGCGTCGGAGTGCTCATGCATCTGTTGTCGCCGAACTATCGCCCGCAGCAGATCACCGAAGACCTGCGCAGCTTCTGGAATGGCACCTACCCGCAGGTGAAGAAGGAGCTCTCGCGCCGCTACCCGCGCCACTCGTGGCCCGACGATCCGTGGAGCGCGACCCCCGAGCGCCGCCCGCGTCGGCGTTGAAGCGCGCTCAAGCGTCGAAACGGCCGAGCGCCGCGCGCAGGTGTTGTTCGCGCGCGCGCAGCTCGCTCTCGCGAAGGTGGTGCACGACGAACACCGTCGCGGCGAGAATGAGCACGACGAGGCTTGCGAAGAAGGCCGGCGCGGCGGCGGGGCGTGTCCAGGCGAGCCAACCGAACGAATCGCGCGCCGCCCACGCGAAGTAGAGCGCCTGGAGCGTCGCGAAGGCGAGCACGATCGACGCGACGCGGCGGCGGTCGGCGATCAAGTGGACCGATCCGCGGCGCAAGAGGCGCCAGGCGACGACGAACCAGGTCGCGCCCATGGCGCTCATCACGCCGAGCACGATGCGCGTGGAGCTCGAAGTCGTTTCGGGTTCGCTGACGGCGAGGCTGCCGCACACGAGCGCGGCGATCGCACCGCCCGAAGCGGCGGCGACGAAGCGCACTCGTTCCCAACCGTTGAGGCGGCGTTCGAACAGGGCGGCGAGCGCGCGCTCGTACTCGGCGCGCAGCGCGCCCGCGGGCGGGTCGAGGGCGAGCAGTCGTTCGCGGTTCGCGGCGGATTCAGCAGCCATGGCGGGCCTCCAGTTTCGAGAGCACTTGGGAAAGGGCGCGGCGCGCGTGGTAGAGGCGCGACTTCACCGTGCCGACGGGAATTTCGAGCACCTCGGAGATCGCCTGCAGCGACAGGTCTTCGAGGAAGAAGAGCACGAGCACTTCGCGCTGCGGTGCGGCGAGCTCGGAGAGCGCCGCGTGAACGCGCTCGGCGTCGTGGGCGGTGTCGTGCGCGAGCTCGTCGTCCGAGTGTTCATCGAGCGCGTCCTCGAGCTCGACCGTCGTCGTTCGCTCGCGGGCGAGCTCGGACACTCTCTGGCGCAGCGCCGTGCGCGCGACGGAGTAGATCCACGGCGCGAGCTTGCGCGGATCCTCGAGCGTCGCGACGTTGGTGAAGACGCGCACCCAGCACTCCTGGAGCACGACCCAGGCTTCGTCGCCGCCCCGCACCATGCGCCGGATGTAGTAGTAGAGCGGCCGCTCGAAGGTCGCGACGAGTTCCTCCCACGCGGCGCGCTCGCCGCGGCGGCAGCGCAGCGCGAGCAACTCGCGTTCGAGTTCGCGGGGGTCGCGCGGATCGTGCTGGGGGTTCATGGGGTGCGCCCCTACAGTCCGACGGCGGCCTCCCGAGGTTCAAGGAATCCGCCGGATTCGGGTGGGGCGTTGCGCGAATTGCCCCAGCGGGACCTTGTGGTTCGCCGCGATCGCCCGCGCCGACTCAGGCCACGAAGCACGCCTGGAAGCGCCGCAACTCGGCTACGGAGCCGCGCACCCGCACGCGCCGCGCGAGGAGCTGCCAGATCAGCTTGCGCTCGCCGCGCAGCACGCCGATCCACGCCGCGCTGTCGGCGATGACGTGCGTGTCGAGATCTCCGTGGAGGCCGTGGAGCACGCGCACTTCGCCCTTCTCGACCACCACCGTGGCCTGCGCCGTCGACGCGCCGCTGAAGCTGAAGCCGATGCGCGCGCTCCAGCCCTTCGCACGCGAACGTTGAAATCCCAGCGGAATGCCGCGCAGAAACGAGGGCACGTCGCGCGGACGCAGGCGGGTTCCGACGCGGCGCAGGAGCTTGTGGGGGAAGCGCGCGCGGACATGCTTCTCGGCATCCGACTCCGCGGCGACGTACACCGGCTCGACCTTGTCGACGAGCGGCTTCAACACGCCGTCCAGAAAGCCGCGGCGATCCTCGCGGAACGGCGCGATCACGTCGTCGCCCGCCGGACAGACCGCGATGCAGTAGGCGGCCTTGTAGTTCGGGCCGAAGGCGAGGCTCTGCCACATCGACGCCGTCTCGGACTCGCTCACGCGCGAGCGATAGTCGCGCGCGCCGTGCGACTCGGCGATCGACTCGACCCAGTCTCCGAAGCCGCCCATGAACTCGCGGTAGTTGTGCGTGTAGCACGCCGCGAAGTCGAAGCGGCCCTCGGGCGAGATGGCGCCGACGGGGCAGGCCGCGACGCACAGCTTGCAGCTCACGCACGGGTTGAAGTCGAGCGGCGCGCCCGGCTCGTCCACCGGCGCCGCGACCAGCACCGTTGCGAGCAAGACGAAGCTCCCGAAGCGCGGGTGGATCAGGTTGCGGTGGATTCCGATGCGCCCCAGGCCGGCCGCCTGTGCGACGAGCTTGTGCGACACGATCCAGGTCTTGCCCGGGAAGCGCTCCATCTCCATCGGGAAGCCGGCCGACGGGTTGAGTGCGGCGATGCCGCGGCGTTCGAGCTCCCTGACCAGCGCCTGCGCCACTTCGTTGGCGCGGTCCGTCGCCGCGTGGAACTCGAGGTTCGCGATGCTGCGCGCCGCGCTTCGGATCGGTTCGCGGTTCGTGCGGACGACGATGGCGACGAGCGTGCGCGTGCGCGCAAGGGCCGCGACGATGTCCTCGCGATCGGGATCGAGCGCGGGGTTCGAGAGCTCGACGAAGCCCGCGTCGTCCGCGCCGAAGGCGAGCGCGAGCTCGCGCAGCTCGCTCGCCGTGAGGGCGGCGTTCGGCGGTTGCGGTGCAGTCGACGCTTCGGTGGAGGGCGAGCGCATGGATGTATATGCAAGTAAAGCCGACGGAGGCGGGTCGAAGAGGGGAGGTTCGCAGCAGGGTCAGGCGCCCAGGAAACGTCCGGCGATGCGCACGAGCGCCGCAGCGTCGTTCGCACCCAGTTGCTCGAGCGCTTCGTCCTGGGCCCGGCGCCACGAGCTGCACGCGCGCTCGAACTCGGCGCGGCCGACGGCGGTCATTCGCAGCGGCCGCGAGCGCGAGTCGTCGCCCGCTTCGATCTCGATCCAGCCGCGCTGGCGCAGCCGCTCGAGGTTGCGGCTGAGCGTGGACTCGTCGATGCAGAGCGCGTCGACGAGCCGGCTCGCGAGCACGCCGGGATGGGCGCCGATCGCCACCAAGAGATTGAACTGGCTCACCTTGAGCTCGTGCCGCGCGAGCGCGCGGTCGTAGATCGAGCTGAGGGCGCGGTTCAGCACCCGGGCGCGCAGGGCGAGGCACTCGGCGGCGATCGCCGACGGCGCTGGACGGCCGCCTCGTGCTGCGTGGGGCTCGGGCTTCTCGGGGCGCTTCGGCATGGATTGCTTGTATATGCATCTACGCCAGCCTGCAAGCCGCTTGGCGGCCTTTTTCGCGTCCACGGCGCGCGCCGCGCTCGCCCGCGGCGCGCGGACGCCATAATCTCCGCGTGACCGACTCCCTGATCGTCGAGGGCCGCCCGCGCGGCCTGGCCCACTGGATCGTGATGGCGCTGTGCCTCGCCGCGCCGCTCGGGCTCGTCCTCGCGCGGCTGCTCCTCACGCCTTCGCCGGAAGGCTTCGGCACGCACGAGCAACTCGGCCTTCCGCCCTGTCAATCTCTCAACTGGTTCGGCATTCCCTGCCCGGGCTGCGGCGTGACGACTTCGGTCGCGTGGTTCGCGCACGCGCAAGCTTGGGACTCGCTGCGCACGCAGCCGCTCGGCTTCGCGCTCGGCGCCGCCGCCCTGTTCGCCGCGCCGCTCGCGGTGCTGGCCCAGGTCCGCGGCCAGGACCTCGGCGAGGAGGTTCGGCGCTGGAACCGGCGCGAGATCTGGTTCGCGCTCGGCGTGTACGCCGCGCTCGCGTGGGTCTACAAGGCGATCGTCTACTGGTCGAGCTGAACGCGCTTCACTCTTCGCCGTCGCTCACCGGCGCGTCGTCGGGCGCCGGCGCCTTGCGGAGCTCGTCGAGCATCTCGATGTAGCTCGCGAACCGCGACGGAGCGATCTGGCCGCGCTCGACCGCCGCGAACACGCCGCACTCGGGCTCGTGGTCGTGCGAGCAGTCGGGGAAGCGGCAGGCGCCCTGGAAGCGCGCGAACTCGGGGAACATCCCGCGGAGTTGCTCCGGCTTCGCGTCGTGCAGTCGGAACGAGCGCACGCCCGGCGTGTCGATCACGTAGCCGCCGAACTCGAGCGGAATGAGCTGCGAGTGCGTCGTGGTGTGCTTGCCCTGGTCCCAGAACTTGCTGATCTTGCCGATCTTCAGCTTGAGGTCCGGCTGCAGCGCGTTGAGCAGGCTCGACTTGCCGACGCCCGAGGCGCCGTAGAACGCCGACACGCGGCCCTTCAAGCGTTCGCGCAAGGCCTCGATGCCCTGGCCGCTCGTGGCGCAGGTGTCGAGCACCTCGAGGCCGATGTCCTCGTAGGTCTTGCGGATCGCGGGCGCGTCGCCGTGCTTGTCCAGGTCGATCTTGTTGAGGATCAGCGCGGCCGGCACGCCGTACCACTGGCACGCGGCGAGCACGCGGTCCGTGCGGTTCGACGAGAAGCCCGGTTTGGCGAGCGAGCCGACGATGTAGAGCTTGTCGACGTTGGCGACGAGCACCTGCTCGCGCGGATCGTGCATCGACGACATGCGGCCGAGCCGGTTGCGGCGGGGCAGCACCTCTTCGATGCCCTTCGGGTCGCCGCCCATGTCCACGCGCACCATGTCGCCCACCGCGATGGGATTGCGCTGCGCACCGCGCGTCTCGAACAGCTTGCCGCGCGGCGCGCACAACATCACTTCGCCGTCGAAGTCGACGTGGCACACCTTCGCGTCCGTGCGAATGACCCGTCCGATCTTGAAGTGGGGGTCGCTCATGCGCTGGGCCAGCGCACGATGCTATCCGCAGCGGGGCGTGAAACCTCGCTTCGAGTTGCGGCGGGCTGTGCGCACGCGCCAGAAGAGCACGGCGAGGGCCAGCGCGGCCAGCAGCGCGCTCCGCGGGTGGGAGATCGAGTAGACGAGCGGCGCGAGCAGGGCGCGCGCGGTCCAGCGCGCGGCTTCGTGGCGCGCGATGAAGTCCGCGAGCGGCGGTGAGTTGTCGTAGTACCAGGCGACGAAGGCGCGGCCGGCGGCGTGGGGGAGCAGCCATCGGTCGCGGAAGCGGCGCAGGCTCTCGACGTGCGGATCGAGCGCCGAGCCGTAGGCCGCGGTGGCGATGAAGCAACCTCCGCCTCCTCCGCCGCCGCCTCCACCGCCGCCCGCGTCCAGGAACGAGCGCAGGCGCAGCACATTGCCGGCGCCGTCGAACTCCGTGCGCAAAGTCGTTCCGTTGTCCCACTGCGTCGACGTGAGCCGGCCCAGCGGGTCGTATTGGTATTGCTGCGTGATCTGCGCGCGGCCCTGCCCGGCGGAGGCGGCCATCGCCGCGCCCAGCGCGCAAGCGAGCCAGAGGTTTCGAGTGCGGTGCATGTTGGGAGCTCGTCGCGCGTTCACTGGGGGAGATGGCGGCCGTATTGCGCCGAGGTCTGCTGCTCCGCCAGACGCTGGGCGGCGCGCAGGTACACGAAGAGCATCACGTGCTGCATCGACGGCGAGAGCGCGCTGAGCATCGCGAGGTACGGTTGACCCGCGGGGCTCTGGAGCTGCGCGATCTCCGCGAGCTGTCGGAGGTAGTGCTGCGTTTCGAGCGCCTCGTAGAGCTGCACGGACGCCGAGAACGGCGTGAAGGCTGCCGCCGCGATCTGCGCCATCTGCCCTTGGAGGAACGCGCGCGGATCGAGCAGCGTGCGCTGCGGATCGCGCAGAGCCCGCATGCGCCAGGTCAGCATCCACGCCGTGCGCAGCTTGTAGACGGCGAGGATGTGGTTGCGGGGAAGGGGCGAGCCGACGACGTTCGGCTCGTTCGCGCCGAGCGTCGGCTCCGCGCCGACTCGCGCCTGAGCCGCGAGTTCGAGGGTCGCGCTCTCGCCCGGCTTGGGCAGCGAGGCCTCCGCGCTGTCCTGCGAGAAGTCCGCGTTCATTCCCCAGGCCCACGCAGCGTCGACGGAGAGCTTCAGCTTCGCACCGTCGCCGACGGTCCAGTTCGCTCCGTACGAGTCGAGGCGTTCGTCGTCGTCCGGCGCGTAGCTCACGCCGACATCGAAGCCGTGGAACGTCGGCTTCGCGTAGATCGGGCCCGCGCTCGGGACCTCGCCTTCCGCGGAGTACGTGAACTCGAACTTGCCGAGCGCGTCACGGAGCGTCGGCGCCGAGTAGCGCAGCGGATTCCCGTACGCGAACTGGTAGGGGTTCGAGCCTTGCGGGTCCACGCGGAGCTCGGAGCTGCGCGACAGGAACGCGAACAGCTTCGCGTCGTAGAAGCGCTTCTCGAGCCACGAGAGGAAGTACAGGTCGAGGCCCCCGAAGCGCAGGGCGCCGTAGCGGCCGAGGTACGTGAACGGGTCGTCGTCGTCCACATCCTGGCCCGTGAGCTGCCCCGTGGGCGTGTAGCTGTAGCGCACGGTCACGTCGCCCGCGTCGTCGCTTCGAAACAGCGTCGAGCCGAGCTCGTCGAAGTGGTAGTACTCGCGCTCGTCGTTCGACGCATCGATGCGGTACAGCAGCTCGGCCTTCGGCGTGTAGACGTAGTAGTTCGCGTCGACGCCGCCGACGCGCGTCTTCGACAGCGCTGAACGCGCCAAGGCGTAGTTCCAGTCGTACTCGGTCGTCACGCCGAGGTTGTCGTGCGCCTGCGGCAGGTCGAACCCGCCCCACTGGAAGGTCTTCGAGCCCGCCAGGAAGTTGTGCGTGATGCCCGAGAGGCGGCCGAGGCCGTCCCACTGCGTCTGGACGCCCGCGGAATCGATGCGCCGCCCGAGCGCGTCGTAGCTCGCGACATCGGGTTGCCAGAGCGAGTTGAAGCTCTGGACGCAGTCGAACGGCGCAGGCTTCACGAAGTAGTCGAACGAGCGCATCGCCGAGGTGATGTCGCCGCGCGCGTTGCGCGTGAGCAGCGTGTGCGAGAGGGTCATCGGGCCGAGCTGCTGCAGCGGAGCGATGGGCTGCTCGGTGAGTTCGATCAACTCGCCGTCGGCGTTGTACTCCTGCAGCGATTCGACGCCGTTCGGACGGGCGATTCGCGTCACGCGTCCGACCGCGTCGTACTCGAAGACGGTCGAGCCGCCGATCCAATCGGCGATCGAAGCGAGCCGGCCCGTCGCGTCGTACGTGTAGGTCACGCTCTTGCCCGGCGCGTACGTCACGCTCGTGACGCGGCTCGCGTCGTCGTAGCCGATCCCGATCCCGTCGGAGTCCGTCATGCGCCCCGCGTCGTCGAACGCGAAGCTCTCGCCGCCGGCCTGCAGCACGCGCCCGACGGAATCGCGCACGTAGTCGATCGAGGTCCCGTCGGACGCCGCGCGACGCGCGAGCCGACCGGCGTCGTCGAAGTCGTAGTCGACGCTGCCGAGCGCGCCTGGAAGCGTCACGCTGTCCACCCGGCCGCGAGCGTCGCGCGAGAAGCTCGTCGTCGCGCCCGCGGGGTCCGTGGAACTCACGAGCCGGCCGTGCGAATCGTGGGCGCGCTGCCACACGCGCCCTCCGGGAAGCGTCGCGCTGGTGACCGAGCCGAACTCGTTGCGCGTCAGCGAGCTCGTCGCGCCCGCCACGGCCAGCGTCGCCGTTTTCGGCAGCCCGCGCTCGTCGAAGGTCACGGAGCTCGTCGCGCCACCCGGTTCCGTCACGCTGCGCCGCCGGCCCATGGAGTCGTAGGCGAAACTGGTCGCGTGCCCGAGCGGCGTCGTGACGCGCGTCACCAGTCCGGCGCCGTTCGTCGCGAAAACCGCGCTGTTTCCGGCGGCGTCTGTGCGTTGCGTCGGCAGACCTTCGGCGTTGTAGCTGGCCGTCGTCGACCGTCCGAGTCCGTCGGTGATGCTCGTCAGCCGGCTCCGCTCGTCGTACGCGAAGCTCAGGGCTTCTCCTTCGCCGTTCGACGCCGTGGCCAGCCGTCCGAAGTCGTCGAAGGTCGCGCTCGTGGTGACGCCCAGCGGATCTTCCACCGACACGAGCCGGTCGAGCGCGTCGTAGCCGAAGGTCCAGGTCTGCCCCTCGGCGTCGACGAGCGTCGCGAGGTTGCCGTTGTCGTCGTACGTGTGCGTCACCACCTCGCCCAGCTCGTTCGTGCGCGTGAGGATCCGGTCGCGCGCGTCGTAGGTGTAGGACGTCGTCGCTCCGCCCGGATGCGTGACGGTCGACACGCGCTTGCGCGCGTCGTAGGCGAAGCTCGTCAGCGTTCCCGGCGCTGTCTCGAGCGTCGCAAGCGTCCCGTCGGCGTTGTACGTGTACGTCGTCACGCCGCCCGACGGGTTCGTCGCGGTCAGCACCTGCCCGTTCGAGTTGTAGGTGAACGTCCAATCGTCGCCGGCGGCGTCCGTGTACTCGGTCGTGTTGCCGCTCGAGAGCGTGAAGCTCTCCGTGCGCCCGTCCGCACGTGAAATGCTGCTCAGATCGTGCAACGGAACGCCGGCGACCGAACGCGATGCGTAGCCGAAGCTCGTCTGCGCCCCGCTGCTCTCCGTGATCGTCCCGGGGGCGCCGCTCGCCGCGTTGAAGGTCCACGAGGTCGTCCGGCCCGCGCGGTCCTCGACCGAGTTGCGCCGTCCGCGCGCGTCGTTTCCAACCGTCGCGCTCGCGCCGGCCTCGTCGACGAGCGAGGTCAAGCTCGCCCCGGCGTTGTGATCGTGAACTTGCACGCCCGCATCGGGGTCGGTGATGGTCGTGGCGTAGGTCGGCGCGTCGTAGCTCAGCGTGTAGGTCGCGCCCGTCGCGTCCGTGTGGGTCACGACGCGGCCGTTCGCATCGTAGGTGAGCGCGATCGGCGCGTTGCCTCGCGGCAGCGTGCGCGACGTCATCCACGCGGCCGCGGGCTGAGCCGCGCTGTAGGCGTACGTCGTCGTCTTCGAGTTGGTGTCCGTCGCGCTCGAGAGCCGTCCGTTCCCGTCGTAGCCGAACGACGCCGTGCGCGCGCCGTCGGTCACCGAGCTCAACTGTCCCTGGCCGTTGTGCGCGAAGGTGAGCACGCGGCCGAGCCCATCGCTCACGGTCGCGAGGTTCGCGCCTGAGTACGCGAGCGTGTGCGCCGCGCCGCGCCCGTCCTCGACGCGCGTGAGGCGGCCCTGCGAATCGAAGCTGTAAACGAGTCCCGCGAGCGTGTCGCCGAGCGAGAAGCCCGCGCCCGCCTCGCTGAGCCGGTACGGCGCGTCGTCGGCGCCGGCGAGGGTCCAGGTCGTCGCGAGGTAGCGCTGCTCGAAGCGCAGCACGCGCCCGGTGTTCGTGAACACCTCGACGTTGTTGCCCGTCCGCGCGAGGCGCCACGCGAAGCTGTGCAGCCAGTTCGGGCCGAGCGAGCTCGAGTGGTTGCTCTCGGCGACGAGCCGCGACGCGTAGTAGCGGCCGAACCGCAGCGGCAACGGACCGCCGAGCTCGAAATCGAAGGGCTCGAAGAGCACGTACTCGCCGGTCGCGGCGTTGACCGGGTCGCCGACGAACGAGGCCGAAAGCGTTGCGCCCGAAGTCCGCGCCTCGGGTTCGATCTGCACCTGGACGAAGTGCGGCGCGTACGGATTGCAGTTGTTCTCGTTGCAGGGCGGCGCGGGGAAGTTCGATCCGACCCAGCAGACCTCGATCGTCGTCGCCTGCGCGGTCGTGAGCGTCGACGCGGCGCGGACGAGGAACACCTGGTCGATGCGGTTCGGCGCCGTGGCCGTGGTTCCGTCGCCGCTGAGCACCGCACCGGTCGACATGTTCACCGCGAACACCTGGACCAGGTTCGGATCCGTGCTCCGCGCGGTGATCGTCGCCGGACAGACCCCTTGGTCCACGACGAAGAAGTAATCCTCGCCTCCGGGCCGCAGTTGCACCGCGGCCGGAAAGACGTCGTGGGAGAACGCGGACAGCGCCAGCGCAGCCAACGAGAGGCTCGCTCGCGCCCAGAAACGGGTCCAGTGTCGAAGCATGGTGCGAAAAGGCCCGAAAAGGGGCTCTTTCGCGGCCAACGGAAACGCGGCGCGGGTCGGACCGACTTTCTCCGGAACGCGAGCCGGAAACCGCCGCGACGGCTAGCTGGTTCCGCGGCTCCGCTGCACGAGCTCGAAGCAGCGTCGGAAGCGTTCCATCGCTCGCGAGCGTGCTTTCGCGGCCGCCACGGCGTTTCCTCCGAGCATCTGAGCCTGCTGTTCCAGGCTCTCGCCGCGGCAGAAGCCGTCGACGAGATCGCGATCCCGAGGGAGCAGCATGTCGAGCGCGAGCGTCGCGAGGTGGAGCATTTCGCGCCTCACGGCGAAGGTCGAAGGGCCGGTCACCGAGCTCGCGAGCTCGCGCACGGCGCCGAAGTCCTGCGACGGGTCCTCGGCGTACGACGTGCGCAGCACGTCGCCGCCCATGCGCTTGAGCGCCGACCAGTGGTCGCGCCGATCGCTCAAGTAGTGCTCGGCGACGCGGAAGAGCCAGCCGGGTTGGATCGGGCCGGCGTTCGCGGCGCTCGCTCCATGCGCGAGCGCATGGGCGCACACCGCTTGCGCGAGATCCTCGGCCGTCTCGAGCCGCAGCAGCGCGCCGCCGGCGCGCCGGCGCACGAACCTCAGAAGCTCCTCGCGGTGCTCGACGATCAAACGCTCGAGCGGGGTGGCGTCTTCGCTCGCCGTCATCGCGCCGTCTCCGCGGGCCGCCGCATGAGGCGCAATCCTGTCTCGCCGGTCGTCGCGGTTTGCGGCGCGCCGATGCCTCCCCCAAGCGTCAACACGTTCGGGTCGCCCTGCCCCCAGGCGCCGCCGAGCGCATGTCGATAGCGCCGCGGCTCGTCGTACCAGCCTTCGACCCACTCGAACGCGCCGCCGGTCAGATCGAACACGCCGAAGGGCGATTCGTCGATCGGAAAGCGCAGCGCGGGCCCGAGGTGCGCGTTGGGTCGCGAGAAGCAACAGCGCGAGAACTTGGCGCGAAAACGGTCGCCATAAACGTAGGTCCACTGGAACGCGCCGACGCCCGCGGCCGAGAGGACGGAGCGATCGGGCAGCGAGTACTCGAAGGGCTCGCGGGTCTCTATCGCGCGCTCGTTGCGCCAGCGCGCGAAGGCTCGCGCGTCCTCCCACGACACGCCCACCACGGGCCAATCCGGCCGCCAGTTGCTCGGAAGCTCGAACCGACCGCTCGGCGCGCGCCGCCAGTGCACGTGGAAGCTCGAGCCGCCCTCGCGCGGCGCGCGGAGGAGTTGCGGATCGGCGTCGTGCTCGCGCTGCGTCGCGGGGTCGTTCAGGAACTCGAGGTACTCGGCGGAGCTCACTTCGCGCTCGGCGATCCAGACGGGCGGACCGTCCTCGACTTCCGCGTGCGTGATGCGCGCCCAGCCCGGCGGCGTGCTGCCGCCGGGAAGCAGCTCGAAGCGGCGCGCGTACCGCGGCCACTGCTCGCCGACTGTGATGCGCAGCTCCTCGAAGCCCTCGCGGCGCACCGCGAGCAGGTAGTTGCCGCGCGGCAGCTCGACGCCCCTCAGGGGAGTGCGGCCGAGCGAATCGGACGCGCGAGCGATCAAGGGCCGAGCGGTCGGACGAACCGGCGCGCCGGGCGCGAGCTCGTACTCGACGAACTCGCCGTCGCGCCACGCGCGGCAGCGCGCCGCCGGACGCTCCTCGAGCGCCGCGTACTCCCACGGCGCGCCGAGCTCCAACCCGAGCTCCGCGGCCGTCTTGGCCTCGACCTCGAAGCGCTCGCCGCCGCGCTCGAAGGTCCACTCCTCGCGGTAACCGCTCGCGTCGTCGCGTGCGATCGGCGCGCGCAGCGGAAGGCGGTTCTCCGTCGACCAGACATCGTCGAGCTCCCGGCCGTCGAAGGCGACGAGCCGGTCTCCGGGCTCGATCGGCGCGTCGGCGCGAAGCGCGAGCACGGCGCTCTCGATCGGCCAGCCATTGAGCGCGACGATCACGTCCGTGGCGCGCGCCGCGCCGAAATCGCGCGTGAGGCGAAGGCTCCACGTGCCGGGCGCGGGGGCCGAAGCGTCGTCCGAGGCCGCGAGCGGAGCAAAGCGCGCGTCTCCGCCCGGCAGCGCTCGCGAAAGGTCCTCGAAGCGAAAGGCGAACACGTCCGCGCCGGGCGGATCGGTGAGCAAGTCGAGCCGCAGCGTCGTGTCGAGCTCGCGAGCGAAGCGCCCCGCGGCGTCGTGCTTGCGCACGAGCTCGCGGTAGGCCTCGGCGCCCGTCGCATCGCGTTGCGCGAGCGCCTCGCGCAGCCGCTCCATGTGCAGCTCCGCCCGCACGTCCTCGGCGCCGCGGACGTCCGGGTCGAGTCGCTCCGCGCGCTGCAGCATTTCGAGCACCTGGAAGTACGACTCGGTCCACTCGCGTTGAAGCACCTCGAGGCGGTCCTCGTTCTCGTCGAGCAACGCGTACTCCTCGTCGCTCAAGTGCTGCGCGTTTTGCTGCTCGCGCAGGTCGCGCACGCGGCGTTGGAGCGCGTCGATCGAGCTGCGGCTCGCGCGGTAGCGCTCCACGGCGGCGGCGGCGCGGGCGATTTCGAGGCCCGCGCGCTCGCGCGCGGCATGGCGCTCGGTCTGCTGGCGCACGAGCCACAGCGCCGCGAACGCGCCGACAGCGAGCAAGGCCGTCGAGACGGTCGCCGTGAGCGCCGGCTTCCGACGCGCGCCGCGCAGCGCGCGTTCGAAGGCGCCGGGAGGCCGGCCGCGGATCGGGCGAAGCTCGAGCAACGCCTCGAGGTCGTCGGCGAACTCCGCTGCCGTCGCGTAGCGCCGCGCCGGGTCGCGCTCGAGCGCCTTGTGGACCACGACCTCGAGATCGCGCGGCGCCTGCGGCGCGAGCTGGCGCAGCGGCGGCGGATCCGCGGTGAGGATGCGGTGGAAGAGCTGCTCCATCGAGCCGCCCTCGAACGGCGCGCGCCCGCAGATCAACTGGTACAGCGTCACGCCGAGCGAGTACACATCGCTGCGCGCGTCGACGCCGGAGCTGCGCGCGATCTGCTCGGGCGAGGCGTACTTCGGGCTGCCGGCAAAGGACTCGGTCAGCGACGCGTCGCCGCTCTCGAGGGTTCGCGCGAGCCCGAAATCGAGGATCAGCGCGCGCTCGGGTGCGGCGACGCGGATGTTCGACGGCTTGACGTCGCGGTGCACGACGCCCTGCTCGTGCGCGCAGTGCAGCGCGCGTGCGATCTGCAGCGTCCACCGCACGCGCTGCGGGATGCTCGCCGCTTGCAGCGCGCCGCTGGCGAACATGTCGGCGAGCGACGCGCCGGGGACGTGCTCCATCGCGAGGTAGCGCACGCCGCGGTCCTCGCCCGCGCTGAACAGCGTGACGATATTGGGATGGCGAAGTTGGGCCACGGCCCGCGCCTCGCGCCGAAAACGCTCGGCGGCGACGGCGGAACCCGCGAGCTCGGGGCGCAGAACCTTGAGCGCGACCTGGCGGCCGAGCGCGCTTTCCTCGGCGAGAAACACGACCCCCATGCCGCCTTCGCCGATCCTCTCGAGCAGCCGGTAACCGCCGAGGGTCTCCCAGGGCAGCGGAGCTTCGTGCCGCGGCCGCACCGCGTGGCGCGCGATCCGCTCGAGCGCCCGCCTCAGCGCATCGCTCACCGCTCCGTGTTCCGCGAGAAACTCCGCCGGATCGGGCGCACCGCCCCGGGCGGTCCGCGCGACGTACTCGTCGTACAGCCGTTCTTCGACACCGCTGTCCGCGTCGGCGCCCGCTCCTGTGTCCTTGCCCGCTTGCTCGATCAACAACTCGGATTCTACGCCGCTCGGCGCGCCATGGCCCGGGGGGCCGCGCTGCTATAAATGCCGCTCGCATGCACCGCGCCGAGCCGATCCGTTCGAAGGACAACGCCGACTACAAGCGTCTGAAATCCGCCGCGGCGGGGCGCGAGGACGGCTGGATCGTGCTCGAAGGCGAGCGCTTGGTTCGCGATGCGCTCGGAGCGCGCTGGTCGCTCGAGACCGTGTTCGTCGCCGAGCGGCGCGCGGAGCTCGGCGCCGAGTTCGAGCGCGGCGGCGCCCGTGTGCGGCTCGTGAACGACGAGTTGCTCGAGTCCGCGAGCGGCCTGAAGTCTTCGCAAGGCGTGGTCGGGCTCGCGCCCGCGCCGCCGGAGCGCACGCTCGAGAGCACGCACGTCGGCCCCGACGCTCTGCTGCTCGTCGTCGCGGGCATCGCCGATCCGGGAAATCTCGGCGCGCTCGCGCGAAGCGCCGAAGCCGCTGGCGCCGAGGCGCTAGGAATCCTCGCGGGCAGCGTCAGTCCGTGGAACTCGCGCGCGTTGCGCGGCTCGATGGGGAGCCTGCTGCGCTTGCCGGTGCTGCGTTGGACCGACGCCTCGAGCGCGGCGCGGGAACTCGGCGAGCACGGCTTTCGACAGGTGCGCGCGGCGACGCGCGGCGGTGCGGCGCCGTCGGCCTTCGACTGGGGCGGACGGATCGCGCTGTGGATCGGCGCCGAGACCGGCGATCTGCCCGCCGAATGCGAGACCTTCGAGCGCATCACGATTCCGATGCACGCCGCCGTCGAGTCGCTCAACGTGACCGTGGCGGGCTCGCTGCTCTTGTTCGCGGCCGGCCGCCTCGAGGGCGCCTGAGCGTGGCGCGCGAACTGTTCGACGCGCGACCGGATCCGGCGCCGCGCGACAAGCGGAGCGCGGCGACGCCGGCCGACGCGCCGCTCGCGGAGCGCATGCGGCCGACGACGCTCGAGGAAGTCGTCGGTCAGGAGCACGTGCTCGGGCCGGGCAAGATGCTCGCGCTCCTGCTCGAGAGTCAGCTCAAGCAGAGCCTGCTGCTCTGGGGGCCGCCGGGCGTCGGCAAGACGACCCTGGCGCGCTTGATCGCGCAGCGCAGCGAACTGCGTTTCACGCCCTTTTCCGCGGTTCTCTCGGGGATCAAGGAGGTGCGCGAAGTGATGGCCGAAGCCTCGGCCGAGCGCGCGCGGAGCGGCTTGCGCACGCTCTTGTTCGTCGACGAGATCCATCGCTTCAACAAGGCGCAGCAGGACGCCTTCCTGCCGTTCATGGAGAGCGGCGACATCGTGCTGATCGGTGCGACGACGGAGAATCCCTCCTTCGAGCTCAACAGCGCGCTGCTCTCGCGCTCGCGTGTCGTCATCCTGCAGCCGCTGTCGATCGACGCGCTGGTGCAGCTCCTCGAGCGCGCCGCCGGCCACGAGCGGGGACTCGGCGGCCGCGTGCGCGCCGACCGCGCGGCGCTCGAGCGCATCGCCAACGCCGCCGACGGCGACGCACGCCGCGCCCTCAACCTGCTCGAGACCGCGGCGGCCATCGCGCAACCCGGCGCGGAACTCGACGACGCGTTGCTCGCCCAAGCGCTGCAGCGCAAGCAGCTCGCCTACGACCGCTCGGGCGAAGAGCACTACAACCTCATCTCCGCGCTGCACAAGAGCATCCGCAACAGCGACGACAGTGCGAGCCTGTACTGGATCGCGCGCATGCTCGAGTCGGGCGAGGACCGCGACTTCCTCGCGCGGCGACTGATCCGCATCGCGATCGAGGACATCGGCCTCGCCGATCCGTTCGCGCTGCGCATCGCGCTCGACGGCGCCGACGCCTGGCATCGCCTCGGTTCGCCCGAGGGCGAGCTCGCGCTCGTGCAGGTGGCCGTCTACCTCGCGCGCGCGAAGAAGAGCAACGCGGTGTACGCCGCGCACAAAGCCGCGATCGAGGACGTGCAACGCACCGCGGCGGAGCCCGTGCCGCTGCACCTGCGCAACGCACCGACGGCGCTGATGAAGGCCGCGGGCTACGGCGCCGGCTACCGCTACGCGCACGACGACCCCAAGGCCAAGGACGAGATGACTTGTCTGCCGCCGAGCCTCCTCGGCCGCCGCTACTTCCCCGAGCGCCGCGGGTGAGCGCTCGCGCCGCGCCGCGAGTTCCGCAAGCTCCCAGCGGGCCCGAAAAAAGGCGGCGGGCCGAGCCCCGCAAGGGTGCTCGGCCCGCCACTGGGGATCCGCCGATCGATGAAATCGAGCGGATGTTTCGAGCGGATGTTTCGGGCGGTGCTCGCGCGTGGATCCGCGCTCAGGCGCTCACTCCATGAGCCAGTTCATCTTGCCCAGGAGCTCCACGCTCATCTCGATGGCCTGTTCCTGGCCTTCGGCGCTCACCGAGGCGTCGAGCTCGAAGCCCATTTCCATGTCGCCGTCGAGCGAGAACGAGTGCGGCAGGCCGCGCTTGAGGTCCCAGAGCAGCTCGCCTTCGGCCGTGAGCTTCATGGTGATGGCGGCCGTGTTGAACGTCATGTCGACCTGAACTTCCGGCGGGATCTGCTTGCGCGCCATCTCCTCGATCATCTGGACGAGATCGATGGTCGCGTCGGCGGAGAGCTTGACCTTGATCACGCCCACGCTCGTCTCGCCCTCTTCGCGAGTGCCGTCGTACTCGCAGTCGGTCTTGAAACCCTCGAGCATCTTCTCCCACGACGGCTTGAACTGCTCGAGCATCGCCAGGGCGTCGGGGTCGTCGATCTCGTCGGCCATCGACGGCAGGTCGTCGAAGTCGAGCCCGAACATCAGCGCCGAACCCATGGACTTCGGGTCGACGCTCCAGCGATCGCCCTTCGAGACCGACTTCTGCGGGAGCAACGGTCGGTAGTCGAGCAACTCGGGGTTCATGCCGAGCTTCTCGAGCTGCTCCTCGTCGCCCTCCCCGTCCTTGTAGCTGCGGTCGTAGCTGTTCGTCTCCGCGTTCCATTTGAAGACGACGGTCTCGCCGTCCATCTCGATCCAGCCCTCTTCGCTGCCCGACTCCTCGCCCACCTCCCACTCGGTGGAGGATTCGACGAACTGGCGGACGAACTCCAGCGGCTTGCCGTCGACGGTCTTCACGTACTGGTCGACGACCGAGAACTTCGCGTCGAAGTCTCCCGCCATCTGATCGAGGGGCATCATCTGGCTCATGTCCTGGTTGTTGACGACCATCGTGAAGTCGCCCAACTCGAAGTTGCCGCTGACCTGGAAGGTCTTCGAGGCTTCCGTGCCGTCGGCCGGGCGGAAATGGACCTCGTCGGCCGCCGGCTGGAAGGCGAGCAGGATCAGGGAGCCCAACAGGGCGGTCGGGCGCGGGAGCGTGAGCATTTGGATTCTCGTAGCGGAAGAAACCGGGGTGAAAGAAACCGGAGTGGAGGGCGTCGGATCAGGATGCGGGCGGCGCCCAAGACCGGCCAGGGCGGGCGCTTTCGGGCAAAAGTTGCACTAAACGGCGTGCAATTCCGGCGAGTCGCAAGCCCTGTTCCGCGTTGTCGACCGCGCGCCGGATGGCGCGGGCGGAGCCGACCAGGACCAGCAGCTTTCTAGCACGCGTCACCGCGGTGTAGAGCAAATTGCGCTGCAGCATGAGGTGGTGCTGCGTGGCGATGGGCAGGACCACGACGTCGTATTCGCTGCCCTGCGAGCGGTGCACCGTGATGGCGAAGGCGGGCTGGAGGTCGGACAGCTCCTCGGGGGCGTAGGCCACGGTCCGATCGGGGAAGGCGACGCTCAGCGAGTCCTCGGCGACCGCGACGATGCGGCCCATGTCGCCGTTGAAGACCTCCTTCTCGTAGTCGTTGCGCGTGTGGATCACCCGATCGCCGACGCGCCAGACGCGCTGGCCGAGCCGGAACTCGGGTCCGCGCTCGCCAAGGGCCTCGCGCAAGCGCTCGTTGAGCGCGTCGACCCCGCACTCGCCGCGGTACATCGGCGCGAGCACTTGCACGCTCTCGACCCAGTCGAAGCCGAAGCTGCGCGGGATGCGCTGCGTCACGACCTCCACGGTTCGCTCGGCGCACTTCAGCGGATCGTCGACGGGGAAGAAGTAGCAGTCGGAGGCGGTGTCGCCGCGCTCGGGGTACTCGGGCATCTCGCCGCGAAGGATGCGGTGTGCGTTCTGGACGATGCGGCTGCCGCGGCCTTGTCGGTGGATGTGCGTGAGTCGATAGGTGGGCACGAGGCCGCTGCGGATCAAGTCGACGAGCACGTTGCCGGGCGCCACCGAGGGGAGCTGATCCGGGTCGCCGACGAGCACGACGCGCGTCTGGGTGTCGACGGCCTTCAGCAGGTGGTGCGCGATCACGACGTCGAGCATCGACGTTTCATCCACCACGAGCAGGTCCGCGGCCAGCGGCTTGTTCTGATCGTGCGCGAAGGCGCCGGTCTCCGGGTCGTAGTGCAACAGCCGGTGCACGGTCGAAGCCTGGCGCTCGGTCGCCTCGCTCAGCCGTTTCGCGGCGCGCCCGGTCGGAGACGCGAGCTTCACGCGCGCTCCCGCGGCCTCGGCGAGCGCGACCACGCAGCGCACGATCGTCGTCTTGCCGACGCCAGGCCCGCCGGTGAGCAGCGCCAGCGGTTCGCGCAGCAGCCCCAGCACCGCCGCGCGCTGGTCCTCGTCGAGCTGGAAGCCGCTGCTGCGCTCGAAGTTCTCGAGTTCGCGCTCGCCGGCCAGCGGCGCGCACGGACCGTGCTCGAGCAGGCGCGCGACGTTGCCGACGAGCCCGCGCTCGCTCGCGGCGAGGTAGGGCAAGTAGATGGCGCGCTCGCCGGGCTCGACCTCGCCGTCCGCGACCACTTCCGAGCCGCGCTCGAGCTCCTCCAGCGCTTCGACGAGCCGCGGCGAAAGCGGTTCGAGCTTCACCAGCTCGGCGGTCTCCGCCAGGAGCCGCTTCTCGCCGAGCAGCGTGTGTCCGTCCTCGCTCGCGGACCGCAGCGTGTGCAGCAGCGCGGCGCGGCAACGCTCCCGACCGTCGAGCGCGAAGCCCAGCTCGCGCGCGATGCGGTCGGCGATCTGGAAGCCGATGCCGCTGACGGCGCCCGCGAGCTTGTACGGATCGGCGCGGACGAGCTCCTCCGCGAGCGGGCCGAGCTTGCGCGCGACGGCGGCCGACTGACGCGGGCCCAGCCCGACGCCGCGCAAGAACGCGTGGAGCTTGTGGCGCGTGAACTCGGCCTGCACGGACTCGATCAGCTTCGCGCGCACGGGTCCGCGCAGTCCGACGACCCCGTCGAGCTTTTCGGGGTGTGCATGGATCACGTCGATCGCGTTCGGGCCGAGCTTCTCGACGACGCGCCGCGCCAGCGTTTCCCCGATCCCTTCGAAGGCGTCCGAGGCGAGGTAGCGCACCGCGCCCTCGACGCTGATCGGCGCCAGCGGCTCGACGCCCTCGAAGCTGAACTGCCGTCCGTGGGTCTTGTGGGTGCGCCAGCGGCCGCTGAGCTTGACCCGCTGTCCGGCCGTCGGGCGCTCCATCGACCCGACCGCCGTCACGCGCAGCGAACGCCACGGACTGGGGGAGCGTGGGTCGTCATAACCCTCTTCGGGGGAGAGCTTTAAGACCGTGTATTGGCTCTCGGCGTTGTGGAACGTGACGACCTCGATCTCGCCCACGAGCACCGCCGGCTCGCCGTCGTCGTCGCGCGTTTCGTCGAGTTCCTTCGAGGGCTCCACACGGACGTCTCCGCCGAGTCACGGTCCACGCGGGCCGGGACGCGCCGACTCGGCCCGCTCCGCTCGCCCTCCGCCCACTCCTCGGCCCTTTCCAGACGCTGGGCGCGTGTGTAGCATCTCTCGCCCGATTTTGCCCACGCCGACCGGTCGACCGCGCGCCTTGCGCCCGTCCACTTTCCTCAGGAAGTCCTCGCTTGACCATCAAGGTTCAGATCCGCCAGAACGAGTCCCTTGAAGCCGCCCTCCGCCGCTTCAAGCGCCAGTGCAACTACAGCGGCGTGTTCCGCCTCGCCAAGGCCAAGACCTGGCACGAGAAGCGCTCGGACAAGCTGCGCCGCGAACGCCGCGAGCGCCTGCGCACGATCCAGCGCGCCTCGCGCATCGCGCGCGACATCATCATGGGCAAGCAACCGCGTCGACGCATGTCGAACTCGCGCGGTCCGGGTGGCGGCGGCGGCCGCAACTACATCCCGTCGGCCGTTTGATTTGACTCGAGCCAGGTTGCGCGCGCGTCGGCCGGCCGATTTCGGCCGGGGCGCGCAGCGCCGACGGAGCTAGAGCCACCGCCGAGCTGCGGCTCGCCGCAGGAGCGCTCGCGGGCGTGGGGCCGGCCGGTTCGCTTCCGTCGACAAACCATCGCTTCCACACCCCGCGCGCGGCGAGCCTTCGCTGCGCGCGGGGTGCTTTCGTTTTCGACGAACGGGGCGCCCCTCCAGCGAACTCGGCCTCGCCCGGGCTGCGCTCCCCGGCGACTCGCCTACACTGGTTCTCGTCATCGGCCGTCGCCGGGGCGGAACCCGCCGCCCCGTTCGAGCCGCGGGTCCCTCCATTCGAGGTTGCAGCTCCGTGTCGTCGTCGAACTTGCTCGCCGTCGTGATCGCGAGCGCAGGCCTCGCTGGTGCTGGGCTTGCGCGGCCGTCGGATATCGGCTGGTGCGCCGAGCGCTTGCCGAACTCCGTCGGCGGATCCAGCGGTTCCATGATCCCCGAGCTGCTCGAGCTCATCGACGTCAACGGCGACGGACGGCTCGACCTGCTGTTCAACGGTCAAGTGGCTGGGGTGCGGCTCGCGCTGGCGGCGCCCGGCAGCGGGTTCCTGCCGGCGCGCACGATCACCGACCTCGACTCCGTGCACCAACTGGCCGCGGACGACCTCGACGGCGACGGCAACATCGACCTCGTGCTGCGCCTCGTCGGCGGCGGCAACCTGCGCGTGTTCCGCGGCGACGGCAAGGGGGGCTTCGCGTACTGGACGCTGTACTCGATGTCGTTGGCCACGCATCCGTCGCTCACGGACGTCGCGCTCGGCGACGTGAATGGCGACGGAGCGCCGGACCTCCTGGCGGTCGACCAATCGACGCGCGAGCTGTGCGTGCGCCTCAACCTGAGCGGCGGGATCCTCGGCGCCCCGAGCTTTCTCTCGCTGCCCGGCTATCCCGGGCAGTTCGAGCTCGGCGACATCGACCTCGACGGAGACCTCGACTTCGTCGCGCACGGCGCGGGCCAGTCCGCGCGCATCGGCGTGATGCTCGGCGACGGCGCGGGCAACTTCGCTCCGGCCCTCGTCACGTCGATCAGCGCCTATCCGTTCGTGCTGCGCGACATCGACGGCGACGGCAAGCTCGACATCGCGGTGGCGACGGGATTCCAAGGCGCCGGCGGGCTGCGCGTGTTCCTCGGCGCGGGCAACGGCACGTTCAACCTGGCCTCCGGCAATCCGATCGGCGCGGAGCTGCGGTACTTGGCGCTGGGCGACTTCGACGGCGATGGCAAGTGCGACGCGGCGGTCGCGGACTCCGTTCGCTCGACGTGGCTCCTGAGGGGCCTTGGCGCCGGAATGTTCGAGCCTCCGCAGAGGCTCGCGATGCCGGGCACCTGGGGCGGACTGCGCGCGGGCGATGTCGACGGCGATGGCTATGAGGACCTTGCGTCGCTCGGCAACGCGAGCGCGGGGGTGTGGTTCGGAACGCCGACGCAAACCCTCGCTCGGCCGCTCGAGTTTTCGCTGGCCGGCGCGGCGAGCGCGATGGCGAGCTGCGACTTCGACGACGACACGCACGTCGATCTCGTCGTGGGACGCGAGCACGGCGCGCAGTGGGTGCTCGAGCTGCTGCGTGGAGACTCGCGCGGCGGGCTCGGCGCGAGCTCGAGCGTGCTGCTCGCCGCACGGCCTGAGTTCGTGGCGACAGCAGACTTCGACGGCGACGGCGCGCTCGATGCGGTGAGCGCGTCGAAGAGCGGTGCGCGCGTCGACCTCGTGCGCGGAACGGCCGGCGGCGGCTTTGCGGCGGCGGCGGGCCTGGTGAGCGGCGGCGCGTACTCCGCGCTCGCCACGGCGGATATTCACGGCGACGGCCTCGACGACGTGCTCGTGCTCCTCGAAGGGCAGAGCACGCTGCAGGTCGTTCGCGGCAGTGCGAGCTTGCCGCCGAGCGTCGCGTCGAGCCCGCTGCCCGCGACCGCGATCGCGATGGACGCCGGTGACATCGACGGCGACGGACGCGACGACGCGCTCGTGGCGCTCGCGGACGGTTCGGTGGTGTGGCTGCGCGGCTCCAGCGCCGGGCTCGTCGCGGGCGGCGTCTACCCGTCGACGCGCACGCTGCTGTCGTTGGACGTGGCGCACCTCGACGCGGACGGGTTCGCGGACGTTGTGCTCGGGACCTTCGAAGGCGGAATCGTCGCACACTACGGCGGACCGGCGGGGCTCGGGCCGGCGTCGCCGCTCGGCCCGGTCGCCGAGGTCGGGCGCGCGCAAGTGCTCGACCTGGACTCCGACGCCTACGTGGATCTCGTGTACCAGATCGGGCTCGGAGATCGCGACGCGATCGGCGTGCGCCGCGGAAGCGCCGCGGGGTTCCTCGAAGGCACGTACTACTCGTTCACCGATGGAAGCGGCGCGCGTGCTTTCGTCGACCTCGACGGCGATGGTTGGGCGGAGGCGATCTGCGCCGAGCCCGAGCAGCCGTTGCTCCGCATCTCGCGGCGCCGCAAGGGCGCGCGCTTCGAGGCGTACTGTCCCGCGGGCGTGTCGGTCGCCGGATGCAGCGCGCGGCTCGGCGGAGTGGGCGAGCCCAGTGTTCTAGCGGGCTCGGGCCTGAGCCTGGTCACGAGTGAGCTCGACGGTCTGCGCTCGACGGTGACGTTCTTGAGCGCGTCCTATCCGCTCGTTCAACCGTGGGCGCCCACGAGCACCAGCTTCCTGTGCACGACACCGCCCGTCGTACGCGCCTCCGTGCAGCTCAGCTCGGGCTCTCCGGGCCAGTGCAACGGCGCCGTCTCGATCGACGCGAGCGCGCTCGTCGCCGCCGCCGCTTGGCTTCCCGGCACGCTGGTGTTCGCTCAAACCTGGTACCGCGACCCGCTCGCCCCGAAGGCGAGCCACTTGTCGAACGCGATCAGTTTCGAGCTGACGCCGTAGTCCACCGGCCGCTCGCCGCGCATCGATCAGAGGCTCGAGAAGCCGATCGCCGCCGCATACACGCGGCCCAGGTCCTGCCAGCAGTTCCCCTCGAACGGCGATGCGAAGACGGCCGCTTCCGCGTACGCGACGCCCTCCGTCGGACGCTTCTGCTCTTGTGTCAGGATCTTCCACCCGATCAAGCGCTGAGCTCGAGAGTACTCGCGCGCCGTGGGCGGCACGGAGCGAAACAGCGCGAGCGCCTCGTCGAAGCGTTTGGCTTCCAAGGCGCGCTTGCCCAGAGTGAACGCGGGATCCTCGGTTGTTCGAGCCGGCCGAGTGTGAGGCGCCGCAACTCGGCCGGCGGTCGCTTCGGCCTCGCGCCCACCTGAAGAACCGGTGCTTGCGGTCGCTGTCGACTCTTCGACGGCCATGCGCAACGACGCGATGGCTTCCGACAGCGGAAGCACCTCTCCATCCGGCATGTGGATGGGCATCGCCGGATCGACAGGCGCCTCCTCCGAAAGCGGCTCGCTCACTCGCACGAACAGAAACACGATGACGAGAGTCAGGGCCGCTGCGACCCCAAGGACGATGATGCGTTTCACACGATCTCCTCTCTCCGCTGTGTCCAGTGCAGCTCGAAGTCTGCGCAGCGTAGCGCGGTGGTGCTGTTGCAGAGCGTCAAACCTGTTGGTCGCAGCTCACGCGGACATCCGCTTTGGCGACGGAGCGAACTCGTCGCGCGCCTCGTGCGCGGTCAATCGCTCGCGACCGCGATCCTCTCCCAGAACAACTTCGGCGGCGTCGTGTGGGGTGCGTTGCGAGACGAGTCGAACTCGCCGGTGCTCACCAAGCGACGCTCTGGGTCTTGCCCTCCAAACAGGGTGAGCTCGACGCGCGTCGGCCGCAACCAGCTCGAGCACCGCAGTTCCGCCTGGGTGTGAGGAGGCACGGGGTACGGCTTGCTTGGCCCGCATCGAAGGCGTGGCGCAGGTTCGATCCAGCCCTCCGCGGAAGTCCAGACCTCGATCCCTCCCGAAAGGGATCCCGAATCGTCCGCCGCATACCCAATCCAGAACGCGGTGGGATTCGTCAGCTCGAACACATCTTCATACTGCGCCGCCGCCGCGCGCTGGCCCGGACGGATCTCCGTGCGGAGGTAGCGCAACGTCGGCCGCGGCTCCGACGGCGGCACGACGAAAGCGGACGGCGCCGCCAGCTCGCGCGAAGTCGAAGCGATCGGAGTGGCCGCGTGGCAGCCAAGCATCGCGAGCGCGATCGGGAGCGCGACGGAGCTTCGAACTCCTGAGAGTGAGAGCATGCCTCCGAGTCTACGGGCGGCTCCAACCAGCGGGGATGGATTCGTCGAAGCCCAAGCGCGCGAGGACCGGCAAGAAGGCAAAGCGCGTCGGGATGTTGATGCGGACATGGATCGCGAGCCGTGATCGATTCACGCTCGCTCCGCACGGTTGTCCGGCGCCGCGACCCGGCAGTTCCAGCACAGCTCGAAGTGAGCGTCGTTCGACTCGCTGCACGTCGCGCAGGTCCAGGCGCTCGCGGAGGCGAGCTCCGGCCGTGTTCGACCGTCTGCGATGGCGCGCAGGGCCTCTTTCAGCGACGCCCTCTGCACCCACAATTCGATCGGATCCCCCGGGCCCGGGCCGTCGCCGTACGCTGCGAGAGTCTCGCCGCCCGTCGCGATGACTTCGATGCCGCTTTCGGCCAGCGTCGACTTCAACAGCGCGGCCCCGTAGTGGTCGTCCATTCGGCAGAGCAACGCGTAGTTCGAGGTCTCCATGCCTCGATGGTAGAGCGCTTGGCTCGATCGGGCACGCCAATGGAGCAAGGGCGTCGCGCGCGTCGTTCACGTTCGCGAGGCGGGGTAGCTCAAGCGCCGCGCCGTCGGCTGCGCGTACAGAGAGTGAGGCGACCCCGTGGCGGTCTCCGGCGCGACCTGGACGATCGGCACGCGCAAGTTCGGCAAGTTGCGCTCGTCCCTACAGGAAGACGGACAAGCCGACGAAGAGCGCTGAGTCGTCGGCATTGCCCAAGCTCTCGTCCGCGGAGATGCCGAGCATCGTTCCGAATTCCAGGCGAACCCCAACGCTGTCGTCGTCGGTGATCGTGCCGCCGGACTTGTAGAGGTCGAGGTAGATGCTCGCGCTCACGAAGAGCACCGGCGCGCCCGAAGCTTCGGTGGCGCCGTCCTCAGAGTCGCCCGCTGGGCTGGTGAAGCCCATCGCTCCTCGCAGTCCGAGCACCCAGTCGCCATCGAGCCGCTTGCCCTTGTTGCGCTGCTCGGTGGCGTTCTTCTCGGCGGACTGCGCAAAGTCGAGGGCCAATTGCCGCTGTTCGACTTCGGCTTTCTGGACCTCCTGAGCCGGCCCCCCGAGCTTCGCCCCTAGCCTCGCCTGCTCGAGCTGGAGCTCTGCTTCCTTGACCGGCGACGCCTTCTTGATGAGAAACGGCTTCGTGAGACCCACGAAGTCGACGGCAGCGGTGAGGGCGCCGTCTCGATACACGTCCACTTCGTCGTCGTCGTCTTTGCCGGTATCGAAGTAGATGCGGGCCGACGGCGTGAAGTACTCACCCTGCCAGTCGAGCTCCTCGAATTGGAGCCCCTGGCAAGACCCCAAAAGCACACACGCGAGAATGACTGTCGAGGAACTGCGGGCGAACTTGAGCATCGGATTCTCCGCTGTCACTTGGAGCTTGGGGGTTGAATGAAAGGGTCAATCGACCCATCGCGCCAACCGAGCGCTGCAGTCAACTCGGCGCGCCCCACCGAGTAGCGCAACAACACGTGGAAGCGCGAGCGCGTGGGCTTGCGCGAGCTGCCCGTCAACAGCTTGTCCACCGAGGGGCATCTCGCCCCGCCACGGAACGCGTTCCTCCACATTTTCCTCGGCCTCGAGCTCGAGCCTGCCGAGCGCTGCAGCGAAGCCGCCGGGGATTGTGGCCAAGCCTTCCAGCCCGGGTGCTGACCGCCGTCGGCGCTCCGCGGCTCGATGCCGGCGCGCGCGGTGGCGCCGGCGCGTCGTCGAAACGGTGGTGGCGACCGTCGGTCCGTCGCAAGGAAAGCGGCTCAGCCGATCCCTACAACGAAAGCGGGGAGCGCATGGTGGCGCTCCCCGTCGTGGAGGGCGAATGCTCGTGGAGAGCGAGTCCGTGGAGGGCGCTGTCCGACGCGCCTTGCGTTCGAGCGCGCGAACGGCCTCTCGAACTTCAGGCCTGAAGCATCCGCGACAGCTCGTCGAGGTCGCAGGTCTTGATCATGCCCGAGTCGATCTTCGGCAGCCGCGCGAACTTCGTCTTCTCGGGTGCGGTGAATTCGCGCCGCTCGCGCGCCGCGGACGGCGCGTGCAGGATGAGATCGGGATTCACGGCTTTGGCGAGATCTGCGGACAACCCGCTGGGCAGCGAGCCGCGCTTGTCGAGCGCATTGCGGGCGCGCATGCACACATCCATCGTGTCCTGGAGATTCTTCTGGATGCGCGTGAGGCGTTCGACATCGGGCGCCGGGCCGGCGAGCGACTGCTTGACCTTCGCGGTCGCGACCTCGAGGACGGCGATCAGGCAGTTGAGCTTGCGCCGAAGTCGCTCTCGGTACTCGGCCGAGTCGAGGTTGTTCTCAGAGGAGGGCTGCGGCTGATCTTGCATGGAGTGGCTCGCGATGCTGTCGGGATCGAGATGGGCGCCGGGCTTCGCTGCGCCTCATGGACACCGCAAAACTACCCCGACTTGAGCCAAAGGGCAGAAAATCCAAGCTGCGGCGCCGTTCGTCTCGCGGTCCGCGTTCGGCGCCCGGCGGCGCATCCGCGGAAAACGGCGCTTTCGGGCCCGAAAACATGCCCTTGGCGAGCTCGGCGCCGACACCTCGAGCGCGCCGGGGAGCTCACCGGGCTCACCCGGCAAGACCTTCCGGCCCGCGCCTCAGAGCGTCGACGCGAGCAGGTCGAGCAGCGTGTCCACCGACACGCGCCCCATGGCGGTGAAGAGCTCGCCGTGCAGCGAGCCTTCCGCCGTGTTCCAAGGCCCGACCGGCGGCGCCACGACGACCACGTCGTCCGGGCCGGGCGCCGGATCCGCGCCGCCGTGAAGCAGGAACACGATCTCGGCGCCGTCCGTGAGCGCGTGCTTCGCCCACACGCGCGGCGCTCCGCCGCTGGGGTCCGGCGCCGTCACGACCGTCGCGCTCTGCAGGACGAATTCGGCACTGTCGCCGTGCGGCAAGCGCGGCTCGAAACCCAACTGCGCGAGCGCCTGAGACGGATCGCTCGACAGCGGGACTTCATGGGTCACGGGCTGGTGCCAGGCGACCGTCGCGAAGTTCGGCGCCAAGTTGAGGGTCTCGAACTCCACGACTCCGAGCAGAACGCCGGCTGCGGTCTCGTGCCGCGTGCGCAGCACCAGCGCCGTCTCGCGGTCCACCGCGATCCAGTACCGCACCGAGTGGCCGGTCGTGCGCTGGACGAGGAACTCGTTGCAACTGCGCCCCGCGACGGTGACCAGCGCGCCCGTGTCGACGATCGAGTAGTTGCGCACGAAGGCGTCGACGTCGCGCACGGCGAAGTCGCGGTAGCGCTGCACGAACCCGGCGCGCGCGCTCTGCAGCGCGACGAACACCGACTCTTCGCCCATGGACATCGGCGGATTCGTCACGCCCAGCGCCTGCACCGAGAAACGCCCCGTGCCGTCGGAGGCCACTTCCTCGCGGTAGGCGAGCTGCTTCGGCTGGCCGTCGACGGTCCAGTACTGTTCGACGCGCCGCGAGCCGAGGTGCGGAACCGTGAGCGGCGCGCGGTTCATCCGCCGCAGCAACTGCAACCAGTTCACGCTCGGCGTCGCCTCGCCCGTGACGATCAGGGCGCGCGGCGAAGCGTCCGGCTGCGCCTGCGCGCCGCTTCCGCACCCGGCCGTGAAGGCCAGGCCGAGAGTCAGAGCGATGGGCAGCGCGAACTTCACGGGGAACGGTTGGGGGCGAGGTCGGAGGGTGGCGGGCCGGATCGGTGGGCGTGAGCTCAGGAGCGCTCGCGAGTGGACATTCCGCTGGAGGCGGCGTTCAGCAGGTCTCGTGTGATCGGAGAAAGAGCGCCGACACTGGACGCGCGTTCCACGCGGAACGGGCGCGACTTCACGTCCGGTTCCTCCGGACGGCTGAGGAAGGGCAGTGCGAGCAGCGCGAACGCGACGGCGGCGCCGAGAACCAGCCGCAGACGGCGCGCGGCGTGCTTGCGGAGGGCCGCGCGCGGAGCTCGTTCGCGGCGTTCGCGCGTGAAGTTGTCGGCGACGCGCTCGCGCAGCGCCTCCGGGGCCGTGAGTCGGTGCAGGCCGCCGACGTGGCGTCGCACGTGCGCCTTGGCGGGGTCGAGCAGCTCCTCGTGCACCAAACGGTCGAGCACCCGCGGCGCCGGAGCGCGGCCCGCGGCCCGCAACCGCTCGACTTCCGCGGACGGCGGGGCCTCGGCGTCGTGCTCGTTACCCTCGGAGTTGGCGTCGAGCGCCGAGCTGAGCTGTGGGGGAGGCGACAGGCGCGCGAGCCGCTGCAGCGCTTGGATGGCGCGTTCGGTGCGCGCGCCGGCGTGAAGCGCGGCGACCACGGCGCTGTCGAGCTCGCGCGGCGCCGGCTCCCGCGGCAATTCGGTGAGCGCGCGCGCGGCGAGCGGCCAGGCCCGCGCCGCGTGCCGACACTCCGCGCAGCCCGCGACGTGCTCGCGGAGCGCCGTGTCGACGAGGTCCCCCTCGAGCAGGGCCGAACGGACGAGGTCGCAGAGCGAAGGGTTCATGGCGGGCTAACCGAGGTAGTAGCGGTCGAGCACCGGGGTGAGTTCGCGGTCGAGCACCTCGTGGGCGCGGGCGAGGCGCGACTTCACGGTGCCGATCGAGATCTGGAGCGAGTCGGCGATCTGCTCGTACGAGAGGCTCTCGATGTAGCGCAGCACCGTGATTCCGCGCAGCTTCGGCGAGAGGCGCGAGATGGCGCGCTGGATCTCTTCCTCGAGTTCGTGGCGCGAGGCGGCTCGGATCGGCATCTCGACGCGCTCGTCGGCCATCGAGTGACGCACGCGGTCCGACTCGACGCGCGACTCGTCGAGTGCTTCGAGCGAGGTCACGTCGCGGCCGCGAGCGCGGCGCTTGAGGTCGATGCTGGCGTTGACGGCGACGCGGTACACCCAGCTCGAGAACTTGGACTCGAAGCGGAACTCGCGGATCTTGCGAAAGATGATGCCGAAGGTCTCCTGAGAGGCGTCCAGCGCGTCCGTCGGGTTGCCCGTGATCCGGTAGCAGACGTTGTAGACACGGTCCTTGTAGAGCTCGTACAGCTCGCGGAACGGCCCCTCCAACCCTTCCAGCAGGGATTGCTGGCAAGCGGTGATCAGCTTGTGGTCGGGGTCGGTGTGCATTGCGGAGCGACGGCAGCGGCGGGCCGAGCCAGTGTGGAGCGCGTCAGCGGCGGGCGCGACGATAGGAGGCGCGGCGGAAGGAAGCGTCTACGCGAAAGGGGCTGTGCTGGGTCCGAAATGGGCGGGGGCGTGGCGCGCCCGCGACCTAGGACGTCGCGTTTCAGGGCTGGGTTCCCTGCGGAACGGCACTGAAAGCCGGCGGGGAAGGGGAGCGACGTCGCCCGGAGTGGCGAAGGGCGAAAAATCGACCTGGATAAGGCTGCGTCGGCGCGAATCGGCACTTCGCCGATCGGTTCGGCGGCTCCCAGCCCACGCGCTTCGAAGGGGGGCGAGCCGCGCCACACCGGCCCTCGAGCCGGGGGAGTCCGCCGCGGCACTCTCTCCCTCCGTCCGCCGAGGCGCACCTCAGCCGCCGATCAAGGCCGCCGGATCGATGCTCTTGATCGTCTTGCCGACGGTGCCGGCGCAACCTGCCGTGCAGTGCGCGTCCCAGCCGTCGACGCAGCCGGCTTCGACCACTTCCTGCGTCACGAGCGCGCCGACGACCCCCAGCACCATCGTGGTTTGCGCGCAGATCTGACCGGGGATGTTGTTCGCGTTCGAGTTGCCGCTGCCGGCCGTGAGCGGACGGTACACGCCGCCGACCGGTGTCCCGGCCTGGGGCGCACCGGTCTGGCTCCAGTTCGCGGAGAGCGCCGCGTTGGCGAGCACGAGCACGCGCTCGAACAACTGGTTGTCGACGGCGACCAGCGTCGTGCTGTCCGCCGTGAGGTATTGGCCGCCGCTCGAGAGAATGGCGAAGATCGACAGGCCGCCGCGCGACATGACCCAGTTTTCCGAGAGCACGGGATCGAGGACCACGAGACTGGCGGTCCCGCCGGCGGCCGCGACCACGCGCGGCGGCTCGCCACCGCGCAAGCGGCTGGCGGGCAGGGTGAGCAGCCGGCCGTTGAATTCGGCGCCGAAACGCACCCGTTGGCCCTGCTCGACACCGTTCGGCAGGTAGGCGAGCGTCAGCGCGTGCACACGGCCGCCCACCGCGTAGCTCTCGACCGCCATGCTCGGCACGTTGGACGTCGGGACCAGCTGCGCCCGGCGCGGGTTGCTGTTCCGCGCGACCTCTTCGCCGTCGCCGAAGCCATCGCCATCGGTGTCCGCCCGGTTGGGGTTGGTGCCGATCACGAGCTCCAGCTCGTCGTGCAAACCGTCGCCGTCGCTGTCCACGTCGCCGACTTCGCCCGCATGCACCACCGCCGCCGCATCCACGCTCCAACCGAACCAAGCGGCCGCGCCCACGACGAACGCCGCCACCCACCCGCCCGCGCGTCGCGCGCCGACCCAGGACCCGCCGCAGCGTTGGTTCGTGTGCAGTTTCATGGATTCACGCCCGCTCGTTCCTTCGACTCACCGATTCGCTCCACGGCCCAGCCACCCGAGCGGCCAGACGCCCGACTTTCGCATACCCCTCCCAGAACGCAAGGGTAACGGAATTCCCCACCTTCGCCTGACACCGCCGCCCCAGCCCACCACCCCGCAATCGGATCCGAGGACCCTCCCCAGCCCTCCGGGCCCCATGACGCTCACACCCGGCGAAAAGCCGACCGGCGCGAACTCGTCGCGGGCACGCTCGTCTCTTGCCGCTGCCTCCCTTGCGACGTTGTCGCGCGCCGCCGCGTCGTGTCCATCCGCGCCGCCGCATCGCGCGCCCGTCCGCGCCGCCGCTCCCTGCCCGTCACCGCGCCCGCCAGCTACGCCCGTTCCGCCGCATCCGCCCGCGCCATGCGCCTCGCGCGCGCCGCTCCTCGCGTCCGGTCCCGTCCGCCCGCATGCCTGGCCGGCGTCGCCGCTCCGACTTCAATTGCCGTCACCCCGCGCAGCAAGCGGTCGCATCGCATCCCCTCGCCGCCGCGCACGAGTGAACGCTCTCCCCGTCCCTCCACCGCCGCAGACCGCTATACTCCGCCTCCCGCCGCGCCCGTAGCTCAGCTGGATAGAGCGTCTGCCTCCGGAGCAGAAGGTCAGTGGTTCGAATCCACCCGGGCGTACCACTTTTTCGCGGGAAAAACGCTAGTTCCTAGGACGCCGCAATCGGCCGCCGCGCGAGAGTTGCGGTAATGTGCCACCCAACCGGTCCGCTCCTGGCCGGTAGAAGCGGCGAATCGGCCCGGAAAAGGTCGAGAACGGCGGGCGGATCGGCGGGAGAATCGAGACTTCTGCCGCGGAAACAGACGCTCTATCCCTGGGGTCGCGTGGAGAGGCGGGTGGAGGTTGGCACCACTAGCGGATGCGCGCTGAGCTTCTCGCCCAGTCCGCCAACGGTGCGATCTCTTGCGATCGGGTGGGTTGGTGCGGCGGTGCCACGGGCGTACGGCAGGCGCTGTGAGCGCGGAAGACGGCGCGGGCATCGCCCGCCCGCGGCCGTGCGAAGCGAACACCTTGCCTTCGATGCGTCCGCCTGATCACCGTCAATTCCCTGGCCACAAAGGCGGGCGCGGAACTGAGTGGATGTACGTCCAGGGACCTGGCTCGATGGGCTGGTTCATCTCTGGCACGCGCGCCGTCGCGGAGGCACAGGACTCCCGGCTCAGCGTATGCGTGATGACTGAACGCGAGCCGTCGCTGCACTCGAACACCAGCCGCAGCCTGTCATGAGACGCAACGGAATCGACCAGCTCGCCAAGAGTCTTGGTGTGACCGCCGCAGCCGACCACAGTCCAATGCGGGTCAGAGGCCACCGCCCGCTCCGGTAGCCTTGTGCAGACGATCGACTCCACGTGCGACTCGCCGCCGGTGAAGAAGAAGACCTCCACCGTGCGTTTGTGGCGCAGACCAATAGCTCCTAGGTCGTAGTCGCACCGAATCACCATCAGCTCGCCAGCAGGAGGCGAGTCGGAGAATGCCCACTCACTCGAGCCAGGACTGTCGGACACCAGGCGAAGCGCTCCGACCGTGGGCTGAACGCGTGCCACGCTCGGGGTCTGGCACGAGGCAACGAGCAGCAACGCGGTGACGGCAAAGGCAGGTGTGTGTGACATGGACGCGCTCGCGGGGGTCGAGTTGGTCGGGCCATCAGTGTGCCGGGCGGTGTGGAATCTCCGCAACGAGCCCCGCGCACAGACCGTTGGGATCGGCTCCTTGGCCCGTGGCGAGGAACGCGTACCTCACGGCCGCCCACGCCGCGTTCTGGCGCACGCCGCCCCCCCCCACAACGCCGCACCGCGCGCCCGCTTCCGTGCGCGCGCTGGAGCGCCTGGGATTCGCACCCGGCGAGAGCGTCACGATTGGTGGACGGTAACACTCGACAGCGACGGGGGCGCTTGAGCGTACGCATCATGCCTGCGTCACCCCCCGCGCACCGCCGAGCCACCCTTGGACGCGTGGTACCCTGCCTCCACGCGCGCTTTGAAGCGACTTCGTCAGTCGTGGATGTCTGTCGTGGGCACGATCGCGATCGTCGCGATCTGCGCGGCTACGTGGTGGGCCGAGGGACGCCTGCGGGACATCCTCGTGCTTGGATCCTGGATCATGTTCGCCGTCTGCCTGAGCATCACGACGCTTCGCGATCTCAGGAACTCCCGCCCCCGCTACTAGCGATGGGGCCGGGGCGGCGGCGAAGTGGTTCGCGTAGTCGCTGACGCTCTACCGCCCGGTCTCACCGCTGCCCGTCAACGCTGATACCGTGGTCGCCGGAGGACTGCCGAACATGAATCGAATGCTGCGCAAGATCGCCGCGTTGGCAACGGGCTCACTGTGCGCCGCGGTTCTGCTGTCGCCGTACGCCTGCACCACGATCGAGCACGCGCAACTCGCGCTGGGGCGCGACGACGCCGAGGCAGCCCGCGCCGCGATCCTGGAGAGCCTGGAAGCCGATGCGCAGCCGAACTGGGCGGGCCGCTACGGGTGGGCGAACGGCTACGAGCGCAAGTACTTCGACATCAGCGCCACGGAGTTCTCCTACAAATACGACCACTGCACCGGCATCGGCGAGTTGGCCTACGGCAAGGTCGATCGCGTCGAGAACGGCCGCATCGTCCTCAAGCCGCGCTTCCATCGAGACCTACGCGAACCACGCGCTCACGCGGCGGACCGGCGGGCCGACTTCCACTTCGAGCGCGAGATGTACGCGATCCCGTGGGGCTCGGAGACGTTCCTGGTCCCCGCGAGCCTCATGCCGGAGTTCTGCTTGCTCGCGACCGCCGGCGGCTGGGAATCGATGGAGTTCGCCGAGTATCCGCGCAAGTTCAGCGGCGACTACCCGGTCATGTACGGCGCGGAGGGCCTCTCGGGCCTCCCCGACGTGCCGCCGGAGTTCAGGCGGTACTTGCCGGAGTAGCGCGGATGCGCGCGCTCCAGTGCCGCCCACGGCGCGATCTCCCGCACGTTGCGCGTGCCACGCGCGGGACTACCCCGAATCCCGGCTAGTTCCAGCACTCCTGCTCGCGACCCAACAGCAACCCCGCGTAGCATACGAGGCCACGCGACGACCAGAAGCAAGCCATGGCCGTTGTGCCGTCAAAGCGTTGTCACTTCAATTTCCAGTTTGGAGACTTAGACATGGGCCGAACTCCCCGCCGAACAAAACAATCTCTCCCCACAATATTGGTGACAGGGCCGGCGCTGCTAATCTGCCAGAACGCACAAAGCCAATGCATCAGGGAGTGGACACCTGGAACTAGCCTGCCTGGATTGAACGCCTACGTCTACGTGCTGAGATCCTTCGACGACGGTAGTGGGTCAGCCCTATTCGCTGGAGGAGCATTCACCACTGCTGGAGGCGGCAGTGCAAATCGAATCGCTAAGTGGAACGGCTCCAACTGGTCAGCCCTGGGAAATGGCGTTGACGGTAGCTTTGTGTTTGTCAGCGCCCTGACAGATTTCGATGACGGCGGCGGGAACGCACTGTACGTCGGGGGGAACTTCACATCCGCGGGAGGTGCAAGCGCGAACAACGTCGCCAAGTGGAACGGCTCTAGCTGGTCTTCCCTGGGAGCTGGGTTCAACAGCACCGTTCGCGCCCTCACGGTCTTTGACGATGGCGGCGGTAACGCGCTCTACGCAGGAGGAGACTTCGTCACATCCGGGGGTAGCAGCGTCCCCTACATCGCGAAATGGAATGGATCGAGCTGGGAAAGCGTGGGCGGAGGGACGAGCTCCAACGTTAGCGCACTGACGGTGTTCGACGACGGGGGCGGACTTGCATTGTTCGCCGCTGGAGGGTTTCAGGTCGCGGGGACTGTGAATGCGAGCCGCGTCGCCAAATGGAACGGCTCGACCTGGTCGAACCTGGGAGCAGGAACGAACGACTGGGTATACGCAATGAGAGTCTTCAACGACGGTAGCGGACTAGCTCTGTTTGCCGGTGGCGCTTTCACCACCGCCGGGACCAGCGCGGCAAGCCGCATCGCCAAGTGGAACGGTACGAGTTGGTCGCAGCCGGGGACTGGCGTGGACGACGTGGTCCGTGCTCTGACCATCTTCGACGACGGGAGCGGATCCGCTCTTTGCGCCGGTGGTGAGTTCATCAACGCTGGAGGCGGCAGCGCGAATCGCATCGCGAAGTGGGACGGTCTCAGTTGGTCGGACATGGGCGGTGGAATGGACGGTGTGGTCTTCGCGCTGACAACCTTCGACGACGGTGGCGGATCGAACCTCTACGCCGGTGGCGACTTCATGGCCGCGGGTGCCAACCATTCGCCGTACCTCGCCAAGTGGTCCTGCGCCGCTTCGGGCGTGCCGACGGCGTACTGCACCGCGAAGGTGAACTCGCTCGGTTGCACGCCTGCGATTGATTGGAGCGGGACGCCGAGTGCGACGAGTCCTGCACCGTTCATCGTCAGTGCCACCAACATCATCGACAACAAGTTCGGGATCCTGTTCTACGGAACGAGCGGGCGTCTCGCATTCTCGGGACAATGCCCGTGGAACTCGGGTGGATTCCTTTGCGTCAAGTCCCCGCTAGCTCGGACGCCAGTTCAGAACAGCGGCGGATTCGCGTGGAGCTGCACCGGGACGTTTTCTATCAACTTCAACGCGCTCATTCAGAGCGGACAAGACGCGCAGCTTCTGCTGGGCACGGTCGTCAACGGCGAGTACTGGTATCGCGATCCTCAAGCCCCCTGCAACACCGGCACGACCGACGCGATCGAATTCACGATCGAACCCTAACTCGGCTCCCTCGAACCGCCCGATGGCGGCGACAAGGACGAGTTTGACTGGCCTCTAGCAGCGCCCAACGCAACCGAACCCAAGCGCCAGGTCCTTTGGGCTCGGCCCTCCGTAAGTGCGTCATCCCTTGCCGCGCGGACACCGTCCTCCAGCGCACCGATTGTAAGAGGACTCGACTTCTGATCGCTTTGGGGGAGGGCTAGTCTCGCGCAACGCTCTCCCGCTCGCGCCGTGCTCACGCCTGCGTCCCGTCGATTTGCCACACGGCGGGTGGACAGGATCGGGGTGGGGCGGAGCCCAGCGCGGCGGCGAAGACGAACCTCAGCGATGGCTTGCGGTTTACGCCCTGCGACTGATGCGAAACGCACGTCGCCCTAGCCGCTGCGCTCCCGCGCCGCGACCAAAGACCGCCATCGCGCTTCCGTCCGACTCGAACGACTCGCGCCCATCGTGAGCGCGATAGTCGGCGGTCACGCGCTCGCGCGGAAGATGCGGTACGCCGAACGGACACGGTCTACGTGTGGTTCATGTGCCTTCCTTGGCACGTGAACGGCTACCTGCCCGTGCTCAAACGAAGAGGGCAGCCGTTGGTGCCGGCGATCGACGGATACCATACGGGCGGTGCCGTGCGGGCCTTTGTCGGATAGTACGCCGCATTCCTTAATGCGGAGGTCGCAGGTTCGACTCCTGGCGAGCGTGCCATTCAAATCTATGCGAACTTCTGTCGCACTTTCCCTGCCTCACGGGCTGCTCGGCGCAGTCTCGACTTGATGCTCCTGTGCTCCTTGGCGGACGGGGGTGGGGTTCGCCAGCATGCTTCGGCAAAGATCGCTCGCAGCGCGGCGTTGTTGCAACTGAGCTTCGATCCGCAGGTGTCAAGAACCTGGCTTACTGCTGCGCGAAGAAACCCAAAGAGGACGTGACCGCGCATACTGTGCGCGATTCTCTGCCCAAGCAGGAGATTGGCTGCCACTGATTCTTTCGCGAGTGTTGCTGTGCCCGCCTGACCCTCGTGAACTGCGACGCGATTGGTGTCACAAACCGGTTGCCCCTGCGCAAGGATGGGCTCGGCTCTGTCCGGGAAGAACGACCGATCGTCGCCAGCAATCCAACCGGCAACGTCTAGGGTTACGAGCCGCTGAGTTGCCTTCTCGAATGCAGTCAACAGGGCCTCAACCCCAGAGCAGGCCTGCTGCTCGTCCACTTTGCTTCCCTCGATGCGGCGGCACACTCGAGTGCTGACCCAGATGTCCGCGTAGTAGTTCTCCACGCTGTGCCGGAGAAGTGTTACCCCACGCCGATGAGGTGATCGGGTCTTTCGGAGTACGTTGAACTCGCCGTCGACCAGTACCGCGTACGGGAGGTCGGCCGCCTTCAGTGCCTCGATTAGGTACATACAGTTGGGGATTCCACCTGCACTCTTCACCGTGCAGGGGATCCCATCAACGATGGTTTCGACGGGCACTACATCGTCAGGGCCTTCAACCCAAACGAGAGGGGTCGAATAGAGCAGGAACGAATTGACGAGCCCGACAGGCGTGCGAGTGAGCGTCATTCCTGCCGATCAAGATTCAGGACGTTGGCTTGGAACTCACCGATCACGTCGGGGGAGTGCGTGGCAACGATCAGTTGCATTTGCCCACCGAGTTTCATGATGGCGTTGACCAGCTGGTCCTGCCAGCTCACATGTAGGGAAAGCTCCGGTTCGTCAGCGAGATAGATTACTGGCTCGCGCTCGTTGAGAAGCGCCTGGATCAGTAGAATCATGATCTGCTTTTCGCCGGAAGAAAGCAGCGATGGCTCGATATCCTTCTTGCGTCTTGGATCGTGCACGCTCAGGATGCCATCATCCGATATGGATATCGTCTTGGGCTTCAGGAATCGATTGGTCGTTGAGATGAACAGGGCTTGTGCCGCCAAGAGTTTGATCCGGTCTTCTTCCAGCTTCCTCGCCTGCTCGATCATCAGGGACGTGCGACGGATCAGCGGGAACACCATCATGATGTCGGCGTCCAGATCGACGAGATTGCGACCCTTTCGCAGGGCATCCATGACCTTCTTCGCAGCCTCGAAGTGCTCTTGCACCCGGCTCTGCAGTCTCGGGTTCAGAATGCCGACATCCGAGAAGGCCTTGAGCAGCTTCTCTTGGTCATCGGTGCCGAGTTCGTCGTGCTTGATGGCCCACGCCTTCTCTTTCTTATCGTAGAGCATCAACGTCAGAACCTCTCGTTCGAACTCCTTGAAGCGTTGGGAGAGTTGGACGTTGATCAGCGCCCTGTAGTCTCGAAGTTCGCGCAGGAGCCGACGGATCGTGTGGTCTACTGACTCCAGGCGCTGGGATGCCCCGCGTGATCTGCGAGCCAGCGCATCCTCTTCTTCTTCAGGAATGGGCAGCCGCCGGCTGACTGGTAACCAGACTGCCTTCGTGGCATCACCGAGTGCAGCGCGCGCTGCCTCAAACTGCTCCATCTGCTGGTAGCGATAGACGCGGCTGGGATGCGCGCGCCAGTCATCCGAGGGGCCAGGAACCTCAAACTTCTTTCCCTCCACCGTGATATTCATGCCCCCGAGGCCGTCGGGCGCTACGACGATGGCGAAGGTTGTGTCCTGTTCGTCCCAGCTCGTCAGCTTCAGCTCCAGCGATTCGTAGTCGGCGGAGGCGAGGGAGACGAAGTCTCCCGACATTGCGCTCCACAGGAGATTCATGATCGTCGTCTTGCCCGACCCGTTCCGACCGATCAGGATGTTGACATCGGAGAAGAAGCGCAGACTGACGTTTCGGTATCCCCACAGCCCCCGAACCGTCAGGCTCTTTACGCGTCGTTGCGGCATGCTCAAGCTCCTTGCTGGCGGATGATGCGCTGCGCGCATGCGACTAGCAAGCCGAACCACCCCGTCAGCCAGCCCAGCGGGTGCTGCTCGGCGCGGATCTGGAGTGTGGTGTCACACCAAGAGGTTACGTTTTGAGGCTCGAGACAGTCGTCCGTTTGCACGTGTTCCGCAGAGCAGGCCCTGTGTTACTCACCCCACAGCTCCCCGCACACCCCGCGCCCGCAGGTACGCCTGCCGCGCGTGATCGATCATCTGCTCGCTGCCGTCCGGCGCGCGATACATCCAGAAGCTCCATCCGTTCGTGGCGGGCAGGCTGCCATCGGCACGAGCGCCGATCACTGACACGCGCGCTTCGCTGCCAGCAGTGGAGAGCGATTCGTAGCGCTTGCCGCGGAAGGTCACCGTGCCGTCGGCCTCGATCCGTGCCTGGAAGTCCTGCCCCCTGAAACGCTTGAACAGGGCCAGCGGCGCGCGGATCGCTCCGGCGTCGATGAGGTGCTTGAGCGTGACGCTATTGAACACCGGTGCCTTGCGGTCCGGCTTCGCGGCGGTCTCCTTCTTCGCACGCTTGGCTGACCGCGTCAGCTCCTCGACCGTCCGCGCTGGGAACTCGAAGTGCGCCTTGCAGCGGCGCAGCGAGGCTCGAATGGCGTCCGCGTCGAGGTCGCGCGTGCTGCGCAGGACGGCGTTGACGATGGACATGTCGTGCTCGCCCTCGAACAGCGCCGACAGCGCCTCGTGGACCTGTCGGTCGACGAAGTGCGCCTTCCAAAGGACGTCGATGCGGTTCTCGTCGAGCTGGTCCTTGGCGAGCAGCGACAGCGTGGCCGCCGCCTTCGCGGGGTTCTCGGTCAGCCGGCACTCGCGGAAGAGCTTCTTCTCGACGTGGACCTTCGCGAGCGCGTTGTAGATGCGGTACTCGTCGCCGTTGGTGAGCACGATCCACTCGACGCCGGCCACGCTCGCGTAGCCCATCACCTGGTTCGCCCAGCGATGGTCGCCGAGGTTCTCGCCGTGCGCCTTGGCCTCGACGAACAGCTTCGGCGT
>CALFYL010000342.1 GCA_937952135.1 uncultured Planctomycetia bacterium | reverse complement strand
CGGAGGAGGCCGGGGGCCAGAACCCCTACGCCTCCAGCGGCCAGGGGAGCTACTTTCACAACCCCTGGCCGAGGGCGGACCCTTGGTAGACCGTCAAACCGTCAGGGAGTCCACCGGCAATGGGGGGCCGGACGTACCTGACCCATGGGGCTCCCCCTGGCTGCTCCTGCGCGTCCACGCGGAGTTCGAACTTCAATCAGCTCCGATCAGAGAAGGCGTCATGTACTCATTGGGCCCGACCACGCATGGGGGACCGAGGACACCTGCTCGTAGGGCGCTTCACGACCAGGTCTCCCTGGGAGCCACCGAAGCTCACTGCCGAGAGGCCAAATCGGGAACGCATCAGTTTCGCGCGCGCTTCATTGATCCTCGCCACCGCGGCGTTCAGCTACTGCATTCTTGCCCGAGCGGCGATCCTGAGATCCGGCCACGCGGGCATCACCAAGGACTCGGGGGACGGCTGATCCAGCCCGACGAGACCGCGGGCCAGACCGAGGGCGAAGTCCGCTTCCGCCAGCGGCTCGGAGGACTGCTGCGCTACTACTACCGAGAGGCCGCCTGAAACAGGCCCACCCTGCGCCCCCTTGCACGGCCGGGACTCGGCGGTCGGCACTGCTCCGTGGGCGCACGAGCTGATCACCGCTCATCTCGCAGCGCCCGCATCACCTGCGGGTGAGTCGCGAGGTGGCAATTGGGCCTCATTCTCCACCGGCTGAGTATTCGGACAGGACGGGAAGCACGCGGGCAAGACTTGCCCAACGCGCCAGCGCGTGAAACGGCTCGGGGCGGCCGCGAACAGCCGGCCCCGGATCGTCTCTGGGACAGGCAGCCGCGCAGCGGCCACCTTCAGATGCGCCCTTCGTGGGCGTACGGTCTCGTGCGGTCGCCCCCACAGGCAATTGGGCCTCACTCTGCGCCGACGGACTCTTCGGACAGGGCGAGCTCGGGCGATCTGACGGACATCGTTAGTAGGAACACCCCTACCAAGAATACTGCCCCAGTGGTGCTCGCGACTACTCTATTGGCCTCAAGCAGGCGAAGAAGCGCCCTCGATAGGAACACGGGTGTCGCTGCCCCAACGACAATGGCGACCAAGCCGTGGCAAGCCACGGCAACCCACAACGGGCGGACCGACTTGAGCCCGGCCAGGCACGTCACTCCCACACACCACACCACGACGGCTGCTAGATTGCGTCGTTGCCCAGCGAGCAATACAAGCCTACCCGCTACTGACGGGTCGTAAGCAACAGGAACCTCGAAGACGTCGCTCTCGCCGGCAGAGTAGACGCAGCCCCCCCTCCGAATCCAAGCCCGGCCCCATGGGTCAAGCGTGGGTGGGAGTTCACCTCCGCCAGGCGCACTCTCGGCCAACTCGAAATAGTAGGCAACGGTGAATGATCTCGGATCTAGCAAAGCCCAAGACTCATTCGCGAGGACCGCGAGGATAACGGGCGCAGCAAGAACGGCGCACAGGATAATGACACGAGTGTCAACGCGGTGGAGGCTCATCCCCGTCCTCAGACCACCCCTGAAAAGAAGTCAGCACCCGCGGGGAACTTCCCAGTAAAGTCCGAACTTGGCGCACCAGTCACCTCGCTCGAGAATGCAGAGAAGATATACAGGACTTTCGGGCTCTCGCGATCGCCAGGGGGACGCAGCTCTGGGTCTTCATGGGCGACGGTCAGATTGAACTTCCACTTCATGCACGCGAGTATTCCGTTATTGAGTTCAGGGACCGTGGCGTCGGCCGAAATCTCACACACTGAACAGGTCTCAAACTCCCAGTGCGACTCCAAGGCGAATTCGGGATCGGCCGTGATTCCTGGCACGTCTACCATCCAGGCTCGCCCCTCATTGGCGTCAGCCCTTCGCCGGTACCAAGGCCACTGATATGTGTACCACGGGGAGGAGAGCACCTCTGGGTTCTGGAGAAGCCGAAAGAGCGCGTTCTTCTCTGGAGGCGTATCCGGCCCAGCCACAGCGCCCATCCCACGCGGCAGCAGCGTTTTCGCGAGGGTCGCGTCGGCGGCGTCCAGGGCAAGCTGTCCAGATTGAATGACCAGGCCGGTTCTTGTCCTGAGCTTCAGATCTGGGCGGCTCGGCGAACTGAACCTGACGGTCTGCACGAACAGGATTCGCTCACAGCATGCGCGCAGCGGCTTGGTTGGAGTGTATCCAATCAGTGACTGCACAACGCCGACGGCGGTGATCTTGGGCTGTTGTTGATGCTCCATGCTTATCGTCCCGCGCCTTGACTTGACTATGTCAGCCTTCTTGTATCCGCAGTTGTCAGCGACTGCCTCGCCAAACCCAGTGGCTACAGGAACGTCGCCCGCGGGGCGATCCTCCACTCCTTCGCTCGCAAGATACATCCCGTTCGCTGTCAAGCTGATTTGGTAGGGCGTGTAGTTAAGCCGCGTAAGCAGGCTCGGCAGGTTGGCGGCTCTGGTAAGTGAGTCCATCGTATCGGACCACTCGATGCCGAAGCGATCGTAGATCCGGCCGCCAGCGACGCCGGGCAGCCACGCGACGGACCCGTCAGGGTCCTTGATCGGGGCCTTGGCGGAGCCGACCTCGCTGTCGAAGACGTCAGCCACCTGGCTCATGAGGTCCCAGCGATAAGCCCCGTAGAGCGTGCCCCCAGCCCCCCGCTCGGTGAGCAGCTTGCCGTGGTCGTAGCTGAGGTAGGTGGGGGTGGGTTCGGTGGCACTCACGCCACCGATCATGCTGACGCGCTCACCGAGGCCGTTGTAGTTGAATTGCTGGTTGTTGCCGCCGCCAAACCCTTCCAGCTCGAATCCGAGCACTTGATTGCGCTGGTCGTGCTCGAAGCTGGTGGCCGAGCTCAGCCCCGTGCGAGTGACCAGCCGCTGGGCCTGGTCCCACTCGTAGGTGGTGATCTCGACGTCGGGCTCGGTCTCCTCGCGCAGGAGCCCCCGGGTGTCGACCGCGTAGCTGACCGGCGAGTCGCTGACCAGGTCGTAGCGGCTGATCCGCCGCGAGGTGTCGTACTGGTACTGGAAGCCGTACACGGTCGGGTTCGTGACCCGCCACTCCTGGGTGAGCCGGTCGAGCGGGTCGTACTCGAAGTAGGTAATGGTCGCGTCCTCGTGGACGATCCGGGTCGGCGCGCCGTTCTGGTTGCGCTGGTAGGTGAAGTAGGTCGGCGAGGCGTTGTAGTTGGACAGCTGGCTGAGCCGCGCGGCCACGTCGTAGCTCAGGTAAGCAATGTTCTCGTTCGCGGGCCCGATCTTCTTCGTGGGCAGCCCGGACCGATCGTAGTGGTAGTAGGCCGTGCGCCCAGCCGCCGACTGGATCGCCGTGTTGCGACCCACCGCGTCGAAGACGTAGTAGACCTGAGCCAGGGACGGGTCCATGAGCCAGGTGCGCTGACCAGAAAGGTCGTAGCCGTGGTACACGCCGCCCGCCACGGTGGTCTTCTTCGTGACCCGGCCCATGCGGTCATAGTCGAAGTAGCTGACGCCGATCCCGGCCAGCCGGTCGTCTACGATCGTGACCTTGCTGGCCTGATCGTAGACGTAGTAGCTGGGCTTGGTCTCGGTCTCGCCAGCGACCGGCGTCCTGTGGTACTGCCGCTCGAGGCGCCGGGCCGCGTCGTAGGCCATGTAGGTGGCCCGCCCGTCGGCGTCCACGCGCAGCACCTGGCTCGAGCGGTTGTCGTAGCCCATGTAGGTCGCGTTCATGAGCGCGTCACGCACGCGGGTGGCCCGGTGTCGACCGTCGAAGCTGCTGAGCGAGATCCGCACGGGCGCCGAGAGCGCCACGAAGGTCACCGCCGCCGCGACCAGGGTGGTGGTCCCCGACCCGTCCAGCCGTGCCCGCTTGAGGGCGTTGTTCTCGACCCAGTAGAGGTAGCCGCGGATCGGGTCCACGACGAGCGAGGGGACACCCGAGCTGACGGTCAGGACGGTCTCGGTACCTGTGCCGTCCAGGTTGGCGCGCTTGATCGTCTTCGGCGTCCACTCGGTCCAGTAGAGCTTCCGGTTGACCAGGTCCAGGGCCACCGCCGTGGGCTCGGTCAGCCCGCTCACGATCGCCTGGTTGTTGGTCCCGCCGTAGTCCACCCGGCGCACGTCACCCGTCGAGTAGCGAGGGTAGTAGACGTGTTGGGCGGCCGGGTGCACGTCGAGGCCGCTGGTCACGTCGCCGGTCGAAACCACCGTCTGGAGACCAGCGCCGCCGGTGGTGCAGGAGCGGATCACGCTCGGGATCCCGTTCGAGAAGTACAGCCGCCTCTGGTTCGGGTCGAGCTTGAGGGCCAGGGGCGTGCCCGTGGCCGTCAGGTCGATCACGTCCTCCTTGTTGCTCCCGTCCAGGTCCGAGCGGCGGATCTTGTCCCCGCTGACCCAGTAGAGCTTGCCGGCCGGCGTGTTCAGGTCGAGCGCCGGGTGCGCGGTGCTCTCGCCCGAGATCACGGTCTCCTCGTCGGACCCGTCCGTCTCGACCCGGTCGAGCTCGGACCCGGTCGAGTAGTAGATCCCGAGGAAGTTGGATTCCTCGGGCCCCTCGGAGAGCACCTGGTTCCCGACCGCGTCGTAGCCCATGTAGGCCACGCCGCCCAGCGCGTCGATCCGGTGCGTCTGCCGGCCGA
>CALFYL010000341.1 GCA_937952135.1 uncultured Planctomycetia bacterium | reverse complement strand
AACGCGCTCGCGACGCCGATCACGCGGAAGGCCGTCCACCAGTTGAGCCCCGCGGCGCGGACTGGAACGAGCAGCAGGCACCACAGCGGACTCGAATAGCCCTCGACGTACTCGCCCTCGTTGAACACCAGGCCGCGGCCGAGGTGCACGAAGTTGTCGACGTAGCGCGCGTAGATGTAGGCGTCGTCGAGGATCCACGCGTACTGCAGCGTCAGCACGAGGCTCGCCGCGAGGGCGAACCACTCGAGCGCCGTCGGACGAGGCCACGGCCCGCGCTGCGCGTCGGGGCCGTGCTCGTGTCCTGCGGGCGGCATGCGCTCGGGTCTCGCGCGTCGAGCGTCAGAAACCGAACGTCAGGAGCAAACCGAACAGCCACTCCTGCGCGTTGCGCGAGGAGGATTCGTTGAACAGCACCGACGGGCCGATCGCGAGTTGCGGGCCCAGGCGCCAGTCGAATCCGCCGCCCGCGTACCAGCCGATCCCGTCGTCCTTCACCGAGCCGCCGTCGTCGCGCCGGTACATGAACCCGCCGCGCACGTAGGGCACGAAGCGGCTGTCGTTCGGCCCGCGGTCGGCGACGCGGATGCCGATGAGGCCGCGCCAGACGTCGACTTGTTGCGAGCCGGCGCCGAACAGGTCGCCGTCGATCTCGTAGCCGCCGTAGATCAGGCCGGCCTCGAGGCCGATGCCCATCTCGCCGCGCCAGTTGTACATGCCGAGGTCGACGGCGAAGGCCGTGTCCTCCTCGAAGTCGAAGTCCTGCGGCGTGTCGTAGCGGCCGTCGACGAAGTAGCCGCCGACGGACAGCCACGAATTCGGCTCCCAGGTGGGGCCGACGCCGCGGTTGGGCGAGCTCGCGAACTGCGGCGCAGGCGCGGGCCGAGCCGCGAAGGCGCTCTCGAACGTCGCGCTCTCCGCGGGCGCGAACCCGTCGCTCACGGCTTCGGCGGAGGCCGGATCGAGCGAAGCGTCGACCGAGCCCGGTGCGGCCGTGCTTGCGTCCGAAGCGTGGGCGTCGATGGACTTCGCGTCGGAGGAACTCGCCGCGTCGACGAAGCTCTCGAGGCGCCGGCCGAACGAATCGCCCGACTCCGCAGCCAGCGCGCTCGGTGCGAGCGCCTCCGCGGCGTTCGCCGCCGGCGCGGACTGCGACACCAGGCTCTGGGCCGCGAACATCGACAACACGACTAGGCTCATAGAGGTTCTTCTCGCGCTCGCTCGGGCTGGAGAGCGGCGGCGGATTCTACTGGAAAGGCGCCTCGAGCCAACCCGCGCGAAAGCGCGCGGCGCGAACGGTCAGTCGCGGCGCGGCAGCCACACTTCGGCGAGGATCAGAAGCAGCGAAAAGGCCGTCGAGAGCGCGTACGCGGCGCCGGCGATCGCGATGGCCAGCGTCCATGCGGGCGACGAGCGCGCGAGCCACCATGCGGAGAGGTCGCCGAGGAGCGCGAGCCCCGCGACGGCGCACAGCCCGTTGCGCAGCCACGCGCCGAAGCGCGTCGCGAGCAGCAGGGCGCCGATCACCGCGCTCATCGCCGCGAGCGAGAGCGCATGCGCGTGCGTCGAGGCCGCGAGCACCTTCACCGGGACCGGCTCGACGCGCTTGGAGAACGCGATGCGCGACACGTCCTCCCAATACTCGAGCGCCACGCCTGCGTCCTTGTGCTCGCCCTGGACCGCCGCGCGCGAATGGCACGCCATGCAGCGCGTCGCGAGCAACTCCGCCGGCGCGGCGTCGCCCAGCTCGAGGCTGTCGTAGTCCTCGCTGATGCGCGCGCCCTTCAGCCAGTCGACGAGCAGCGTGCGCTCGCCGGCCTCGAGCTCGCTCGGGTGCCCGCGTTCGAGCGCTTCGAGCAGCAGCGACGTCGTCTGCACGCCGTGGTACGCGCCTTCGAGGTCGACCATCGAAACGCCCGGTTGCTCGTCGCGGTTCTGGTGGTGCTCGACGAGGTGGTAGCCCGACGCCGCGAGGCCGATGAAGAACACCAGCGCCAGCGCCGTCACGGCGACGCGCGCTCCCAGTCCGAGCTCGCGCAGCGTGAAGCCCGCGAGGCCGCGCTCCGAAGCCCCGCTCACAGCGCCTCGAGCAGCTTGGCGTCGATCGCGACCTCCGCGCCGCTCTTCAGCGCCTCGTTCGCGCGGATCGCAACCGCCGTCGTGCGCGCCGCCTCCGACAGCGAACACGCCGGCGCGCCCTTCTCCGCCACCGCCTTCACGAAGTCGGCGAGCGAGTAGTACAGCGAGGTGTACGGCAGTCCGACGCCCTCCTGCAGCTTGCCTTGCGCGGCGAGCTTCGTCGCATCGGCGATGAGCGTGATGCCCTGATCGTTGTGGAACTGCTGGCGGTTCGCATACACCTCCCAGCCCGCGGTCGGCGCGTCCGCTTCCTTGAACATCCAGCCGTGCGTCCAGGCGAGTTTGATGGCCGCCATCGAGCCGCCGAACATCTCGTAGCGACCCTCGTAGCTGTTCGCGAGGGTGCACGACCAGTCGAGCACGAGCCCGTCGTCGTACACGAGCTCGCACGCGACGGTGTCGGGCATTTCGCGGCCGTCCTTGTGCAAGCGCAGGCTCCCGCGCGAGCGCGCCGCGACCGGATGGCGGCCGAGGAACCAGTGGTAGACGTCGAACTGGTGCGCGCCGAGCTCGCCGATCAAACCCAGCGACAGCGCGGGGTCGAGGTGCCAGTTGAGCTCCTTGTCGCGCTCGGGCGTCGAGCCCGGCGTGCGCCACGCGGTCTTCTTGTTGTTCTGCGAGCGCAGCGTCGCGAGGTCGCGCAGCGAGCCCGACTTGAAGAACGAGCGCGCGAGCGAGTAGATCGGATTCGCGCGGCCCTGGAAGCCCGCGGCGACGACCTTGGTCGCGCGCTTGCCGGCTTCCGAGAGCGCCTGCAGATCCTCGATCGAGTGGGCGAGAGGCGTCTCGACGAACACGTGCACGCCGGCCTTCAACGCCTCGAGCACGAGCTCCTTGTGCAAGTGCGTCGGCGTCGCGATCACGACCGCTTCGATGTCGGCTGCCTTCGAGAACATCTCGGCGGCGCTCGCGTAGCCCTTCACGCCCTGCGCGCGGCGCAGCGCGGCCTGCAGGCGCGAATCGTCGCTGTCGCAGACGGCGACGACGGCGCATTCGGCGATCGTCGCGAGCTCGCCGAGGATCGCGCGGCCCTGGCGGCCGACACCGATCACGGCGATCCGCACGGGCGCGCTGGCGTGGATGGCGGGACGCGCGAAGGCCAGCGCGGGCGTGATGAGCGAAGCGGCGAGGCCGCTGGCGGTGACGCGCAGGAAGTCGCGCCGATCGTGGGAGTTCATCGGGTGGTCGAAAGGGGTTGGCGAAGGCTCGAGTGCGGCGCCGCGGCGCTCGTGTGAAGTTCGATGTGAGTCGGCGCCAGTGCGCGCGGATCGAGTCCGCGCGCGAGCAGCACGACGGCGGCCGTGGACCAGGCTTCGGCTTCGCGACCCGTCGGGGCGATCGCGGCGGCGCGAAGGCCCGGTTCGAGGGCGGCGCCTGTTTGCGGATCGAGCACGTGGCCGAGCTCGCGCCCGTCGCGCAGCGTCGTGCGTCCGTGCGGCGCGGACACCGAGAGCGAGCGGTCGCGCAGCTCGATCGCGCGCGCCGGCTCGAAGCCCTCCAGTCCCACTCGCCATCCGGCGCAATCCGGCGGAGCTCCGAGGGCGACCGCGCTGCTCGTTCCGCCGTGCACCAGCGCGCGTTCGATGCCGCACTCGCGGAGCACCTGGGCGGCGCGATCGAGCGCCTCGCCCTTGCCGATCGCTCCGAGGTCGAGGGCGACGCCTGTGCGCGTGAAGCGGATGGAGCGCCGCGAGTTCGAGAGCACGAACGGCGCCTCGCTCGCATCGGCCGGCCGCACTGCGCTCGCCCTCGGCGCCGCGCCGCGAAAGCCGAGCTCGCGCATGCGCACGCCCAGCGCGACATCGAAGGCGCCGCGGGTCCGCTCGCGGAGCTCCGCGCATGCCGCGAGCAGCTCGAAGGTCTCGTGATCGAGCGGCACTTCGCGCTCCCCGGCCTCGCGGTTCACGCGCGCGACGAGCGAGTCGCTGCGGAACAAGCTCCAACGCGCGTCGCAGAGCTCGATCTCCTCCAGCGCCGCCTCGCACGCCGCGCGCGCATGGGGGCGATCGCGCGCTTCGAGGACCACCTCGAAGCGCGCACCCATGGCCAGCGTGGCCAGGCGCTCCAGCATCGCGGGCGTGCGCCGCGCTAGGCGCGCCGCGCGCTCAACGTCGCGGGGTCGAAGGACCAGCTCGCGCGATCCCACATCGAACGCGTCGCGAGGTCGACGATCACCATGACCTTCGTGGCGGTGTCGACGTCGCCGATCGGCGCCTTGCGCGTGCGCATCGAGGCGAGCCAATCGAGGCGGTGCAGGTCCTGATCGCCCATGCCGAGGTCGCCCGAGGGGAACGACTGCTCGTCGATTTCCTCGGCGAATTCGCGCTCGGGACGCAGGATGCAGTCGTTGCCGCCCAGGTACAGGTTCGCCTTGTGACCGCGCACGAGGATCTCGACGCCGGTCTCGTTGCACGTCGATCCGGCGATCGTGAGCGTGTGGCCCTTCTCGAACTCGACCGTCAGGTTGACCTGGTCGT
>CALFYL010000340.1 GCA_937952135.1 uncultured Planctomycetia bacterium | reverse complement strand
GCCGGTGGTAAGGAGTCGAGCGTGTGGTCACGAACGATCGACCGCAGTGCTTGCACAGCCAGCGGAGCCGCGGGCCACGACGCGTCTTGAGCGTGGCGTGGCGTACGAGGCGAGAGCGCTGCGGCTGGGCAACGGCGGGACAGTCCTCGAAGGGGCACGAGCGGGAGCGTGATAGAGCTGTCGACATGGTGGCGCCATCGGCTCGGGGCGCCGCCGGGCGTGAGCGCGCCCCGAATCTGGCGGGGCTCGAATCCGACTTATCGTGGTGCATGACAACGGCTTGCAGCGCGGCCGACCACAGTTAACGCGCACTTCGCCATTGCGCTGATTCGGGCCACGCTTGCAGGCCACTCATACCCAACCGGTCGCTCGACGTTCCCTTCACCCAACTCGCCCGGTCGCCGGCTCCTTGTCCGGTCCTTGCGCATGACCATCTCTCGCCCCCTCGGGCGCCTGCAGAGAGGGCCGTCAGTCGGCTCGCTCCATACACTCGTTGGCTCTTGGGCGTCGTGGTCCTCGAACGCGGCCAATTCTACGATGCCGCCAACGAGTTCGAGTGGGCGCGCAAGCTCATGCCGAGTCAGCCCGACCCGCGCGTCAACCTCGGCAAATGCCTCGACCGCGCTGGTTGCTCGGAAGATGCGATGGCGAGCTTCGAAGCGGCGTTGGAGATCAGCCCCGAGCATTTGCCTGCGATTCAGGGGGCGGCGCTGCATGCCGTGCGCTCGGGGCGCGACGAGCCGCGGTTGGCGGGGTGGCTGGATTCGATCGCACTGAGAAGTGATGGAGCGTGGCGAGGGTGGGCGCGAGGCGCACGCGCTGCGCCGCACGACGTTCTCCAACACGGCCGGCGATGAAATTCGGCTTCCGCAAGCCCTCGCTGCGCAGGCGCATCGCCGCTCAAGCGCGTCGTGCGCCACAACCTCGGGCTCAAGGCGCCGCGAGGATGGGGATGGCTCACGGATCCCAAGAAGGCCGCCTACAACCGTGTTTACAACCGCACTACTGTTGGATGTTCAGGCGCGCTTTTGCTTGCGGTTGGGCTCGGGGCACTATCCGCATTGATTGCGGCATGCCGGTAACCGTTTGGGCCGCCAGGTACGCTACTTGACGAAGTACCTCGTCCCGCGCCGCTCCCCGGTCGTGCGCAGCTTCTTGGCCTCGATCATGCGGATGATCGGCAGCGCGAGTTCCTTGGTCTTCTGGCCGAGCGCCTTCCCGATCTGCTCCACGGACTGGCCGGGGTTCTTGGCGACGTAGGCGACGACGGCCTCGCCCATCTTGGCCACGTCCTCGGGCGTGCGCTTCGAGGGCCGGCCGCGGCGCTTGGGCACAGCGATGGGGGAGGGCACACCGCTCTTGGCGGGGCGACCGGGACCGCGCTTGGCTGGCGCGGTCGCGAGCGTGCCGCCGAGCGCCTGGTGCACCGCTTCGAGCGCCGAGGCGCGAACCAGCGCGCTGATCTCGCTGGTGAAGGAGTCGATGCGGGCGCGGAGGGCGGTGTCGATGGGGGTGTGCTTCATGCCCGCATTGAGCGACTCGGGGAATCCGAACTCAAGAGTCCGCTCAAGTCCGGTGGGTGTCGGGCATGGTGGTTCTGCACGACGCGGGATAGGTTTCGAAGTGGATCCCCTCCGTGTTGACCTCGACGCTCCTGCGAGCGGCGTCGGGGTCTGGGAAGCGCGGTGGGCTCTCCACGGGTCGGCGGATCGCCTCGGTGGTCCGTCGGCCCCCTCCGTCTGTTGGTCGAATAGCAATCGCGGGGCTGGTTCCGACTGACCGGCGTGACCGTCCCCAGTCACCGCACGGAAGACCTTTTCCACCCTCCTGTGCCAACTTGCGCCCCGTCACGCCGCCCGCTGGATTCCTCGCGATTCCGCTGGATTCCGCTCGGGTCCGGGCGCGCACCGCCCAGGACTCCGCGATTCTCCGCTCTTTTCCGCGATCCTCCGCTCAAACCGCGGCGCCGCGCTTCCCTCTCCGGAGCAGAAGGTCAGTGGTTCGAATCCACCCGGGCGTACCACTTTTTCGCGGGAAAAACGCTAGTTCCTAGGACGCCGCAATCGGCACCCGCGCGAGAGTTGCGGTAATGTGCCACCCAACCGGTCCGCTCTTGGCCGGTAGAAGCGGACAAACGGGCCGGAACAGGCCGGGAACGCGGGGCGGATCGGCGGAAGAATCTCGGGCGCGCCGCAGAAACAGACGCTCATTGCGAATAGCGGCGGGTCGGCCGCGCCTTGAATCACGACGCGGGCCGATCCCACCAGCGCCGAACAGCCAGTCACCAGCTCGCAACGCGGTGCACCCACCAACTCTGCATGGCCATTCCCGACTTCCAGGCCCTGATGGGCCCCGTGCTCGACGTGCTCTCGGATGGCAAGAGCCACGGGCACGCAGACTTGGTCGACACACTCGCGGAGCGCTTGAAACTCACGGATGAGGATCTCAGCGCAATGCTGCCCAGCGGGCGCCAGCGTCGGTTCCACAACCGCGTCGCATGGAGCGTCGTCCACTTGCGCAAGGCAGGCGCGCTCGTGAACGAAGCCCGCGGGCGCTTCCTGATCACCGACCGCGGCCGGGACTTGCTCAAGCGCACCGGCGGGAAGCTCGGGATGAAGCAGCTCGCCGCGTTCGAGGAGTACCAGGCGTTCCGCGCGCGCACGAACGATCCCGAGGACGACGACACGAAGGGCCGCAAGTCCGCCAAGCCGCCGCCGGCGGAGACCCCCGAGGAGCAGATCGAGCGCGTGTTCGCGATGCTCCGCGCCGACCTCGCCGAGCAGTTGCTCACCGAGATCAAGGCGCGCTCGCCGAGCTTCTTCGAGAAGGTCGTCGTCGACCTCCTGCTCGCCATGGGCTACGGCGGAACTTGGCACGGCGCGGGCCGCGTGGTCGGTCGCAGCGGCGACGGCGGCATCGACGGCACGATCCGCGAGGACAAGCTCGGGCTCGACATCGTGTACGTCCAGGCCAAGCGCTGGGAGAACACCGTCGGCCGCCCCGCTGTCCAAGCCTTCGCCGGCAGCCTCGAAGGCGCTCGCGCGCGCAAGGGCGTGATGATCACAACCTCGAACTTCTCCGGGGACGCTCGCGTGTACGTCACGCACATCGAGACGAAGATCGTCCTGATCGACGGGCAGCAGCTCGCCGAGCTGATGATCGAGCACGGCGTCGGCGTGGTCGTGCGCCAGTCCTACGTGCTCAAGAAGGTCGACATCGACTACTTCGAGTCGCGGTGAGCGCCTGACCCGCCGTGCGCCAGCCCGCTCGCCGCGACCAGCCCGGCTCTGCGAACCACTTGACGGATGGGACCGACGCGGAGAACCTCACCTCGCGGTCGATTACGACCGCCTCTGGCGGAAGTCATCCGCTTGGAGTTCCTATCCGCAGTTCCTATCCGCAGGCCTGATTCAAGACCTGAAGATCGGACGCCTCCGCGGTGTCGACATCGCTCTCGACCACGCGAGCACCATCACACTGAAGGGCGAATTGCCATCCGGCGCCGAGAACACGGTGACCGCCCAAGTTGTGCCCGTTCCGGCGTACCCGTGCCTGAAAGCGTTCGCCCTGAACGAGCGGATCAAGCGGAAGGACGCGTACGACGTGCATTTCTGCCTCAAGAACTACCCGGGCGGGCCCGCCGCCCTAGCGAGGGACTGCCCCGATCTGCTCGACATCCCGCGTGCGAGCGAGGCGATGACCATTCTCAAGCAGAAGTTCGAAACGCTGAACAGTGTCGGTCCCCGGTGGGCGGGAGACGTGGCGAGCGGACAGAGGGACGATACTGAATCCGTAGCGCGCGATGCGTTCGAGCGGGCTCTGGCTTTCTTTCGCGATCTCAATGGGTCGGACCATGACCGGCAGTAGCGCCCCCTCGCCCGTCTTCAATACCGGGGGAGGCGGCTTCGAGTACGCGGATCACGTGGCCGCGTTCGTGCTGGCAGCGATGTTGGCGGGACAGCCCCCCTTCGGTGAAGAAATCGGGCTGGTCATTCGCGTCGATTGGGAGACTTCGGGGTCTGGATGGAAGTTCGACGACCTGCTGTTGACGTGCGGCGGACCTGAGCAACGCCGGGTGGGCGTGTCCTGCAAAGTTGGCAAGTATGTGACATCGGCGGGGTGGCATCAGGATGCAGCGCTGCGACTCTGGGAGCAGTGGACTCGTCCAGCGCCGAACCCATTTCGACCTGGGGTCGATCGTCTCGCCGTTGTGACCGGAACACTGGCGAATGGGGTCGTTCAGGTTTGGGACCGCTTGCTCCAGGAGGCCAGTGCAGCGGACCCCGCTCGATTCATGGAGCGGTTCACTGCTGCTGGGCTATCCGGAGAAGTTGGCCGGACACTCGTCGCAAGCTTGGCGTGTCCGGAATCATTGCTCGTTCGCACCAGCGATGAGCCCATCGAACGGGCGCAACTTCTACGTCACGTTCGCCTCTGGCACAAAGACGTGCAGCGGCTTGACTCAGCCGATACCACACAGGCGGTGGAGTGGTGTAGGCAGTCTCTCTCTGACGGTTCGCGGAAAACGGCTCTCTCATTGCAGGAGGCCCTCCGGTCCATCGCGGCCGATCGGAGGATCCGCGGCGGCACCCTGGAACTCCATGATCTTGTCCGTGAGCTGAGTGGGAAGTTCGAGTTCAAGACTTGGCCTAACCATGAGGTTGGATGGCGCACCCTTGATGCGCGGTCCGGAGAGCGGGTCGACGCTGTCGGGGACTCCATCGGCGAGACGTTGTGCCTGACGCGGGCGGAGGTGATGGGCGAGCTGGTGGCCGCGTCCGCACCGGGGCAGGTCGTCCTGCTGGAGGGGGAGTCCGGCTCGGGCAAGTCGGCGCTGGTCAAACGGCTCGCGGACGGGTTCACGCGAACGTTTTGGCTCGATGCCTCGGACCTTGAGGCACCGACCCTTCACGACGTGGCAAGGGCTCTGGGCCTGGTGGCACCGCTCTTGGAACTGGTGGGTGGGGATCGCGTGCCTAGGGGCGTGCTCGTCATTGACGGCGCCGAGCGGTTGACGGTCGTTGGGCGGCGGAACGGTGCTCAACTCATCGCGGCCGCGGTCCAAGCAGGCCGGCCGTGGGCCGTCGTGGTGACCACGCTGAAGGAAGGAATCGACCGCATCGCCGCGGAACTGGGTGGTGCTCTGCCGACGGGGACGTCGTGTAGACCGGTGTTCGTCGCGCTCCCCGATGAACCGACCATCAGGTCGCTGGCCGGCGCCCTGCCCATCAAGCTGGCGGGTGATACGTCGCGTTCGGTCGTGCGTGCGCTCCGCAATCTAAAGGTCCTCGATTGGACGGTCCGGTCCATTGCTCGGAAAGACCTCCGTCGGTACCCGGACCTCGTCTCACAGGTGTGGGAAGGCTTCATCGGGGACGCGGACGGGGCCGCCCGGGCGCACGTGCTCAAAGCCCTTGGTAGAGCTGACGCCGACGAGGTTGTCGGTGGCGTACCACGCTCGATGTTGTCCACGGTTGAGGAGCAGCGCGTCGCACAAACACTGGTGCGGGATGGGCTCCTCACGTTGCGCAACGAGCGGCTCTTCTTCCGGCACGATCTGTTGGGGGACTGGGCCCGGCTGTTGTTGCTGGTGGAAGCGGGAGAGGACACCGACAGGCTGCTGAGCGAAGTAGCGCCGAACATCCGATGGTCGTCCGCCATCCGGCTCTTCGCCGAGTGGCTCGCCCAGAGCGGGGATCAAGGCTGGCGACACCTGGGTCGGCTCCTGACGGTCCGCGAGATGCCCGCGGCCGGCGCGTCGACGACGCTGCTCGAAGGACTTCTCCGATCGCCCGAGGGCGGAGAGGCGCTCAAGGGGTTCCTGCCTGATCTCCTAAAGTCAGGGCAACACGTACTCGCACAAACCCTCAAGACATTTCTGGCAGTCGCCACTCGGCCGTCTGAACTCAGCAGAATGCTCAGGCGCGATCACCCGGTTGGGGCGGCCGCGCGTGCGACCTTCCGGGTACCGGTGGCCGAATTGTGGCCGGGAGTGATTGGCGCTCTGGAGCCGAGCGCGTTGGCACTCGCGGCAGCCTTCCCTGTCGAGGTTTCCGACCTCGCCCGAGTGTGGCTCTCGGACCAGAGCTCCGTGACCAAGCCGGAGTTCGCATCGACGACCGCGACGTGTTCGCGGCTCGCGGTTACCGCGGCCAGGGAGGTGCAGGCCCGGATCGCGGAGCGTGGGTGGGGCCGTGAGGAGGGCCACCCGCGTGTTTTTGAAGCCCTGCTTCTGGCGGCTCCGTGGCTGCCCGGGGAGGTGGCGGAGGTATCGCTCGAACTAGCGGAGCGACGGCCGGACCCGCCAGCCGTGGTCGCCCGTGTGGAAGCGGTGAAGCAGCGGAACGCAGGGGAGATGGCACGCCGCCTCGCACAACTGACGGACGACCAGAAAAGGAAGATGAGTGCGCGTCGCGGGTCGTTCTTGAACGGACCAACTCCAAGGCCGAGGCGCAAACCGTTCCCTGCGGGACCGAACCGGCGTGTCGACGAGGCATTCCGAGACGCGGTGCTCAAGCCGGGCGCGGTGGTTCCGCTCGCGCAGCACAAGCCCGAAGTGGCGCTGGAGGTGCTGCTCGCCTGCTGCCTGGAGGATCCAGGTCAGGAAGATCCGCTCTACTCGGACTTTTCCCTGAACGATCGTGTCGGGACCATCGACAAACGTGACTGGTTCCCTCCGTTGTATCTGCGTGGACCATGGCTGCCGCTGCTCCTGCGGTCTCCGGCGGAGGGCCTCGACGCGGTTTTGGGTTTGGTTGAGATCGCAACCGAGGAATGGTTGAGGCTCTGTGTCCCTCCGGCAGGCGCGAAGAGACACGAAGATGCCGAGAGGTGGACGACGATCACTCTGGACGTAGACGGGCAGTCCCGTGCCTTCCGCGGTGGCCCAGATGTGTTTGGCTGGTACCGCGGCTACGGGCATGCAGGGAACATCGTTCCCTCTGCACTCATGGCCTTGGAACAGTGGCTGTACCGGCGCGTGGATGCCAAGGAATCAGTCGACGAGGTCGTGGGGCAGATTCTCCGGACCTGGTCGTCCGTCGCGCTCCTAGGAGTGCTGGCGGCGCTGGCGCGGAAGGAGCCGGAGCTGCTCCGTGGCTGCCTGCGACCCCTGATGACGTCGTGGATGTTGCTGAGCTGGGATGATCAGCTCACGATTCAGGCCACGATGCCGGACTTCGATCCGTTCAATCTCAAGGCGCTGAACGGGTGGATCGAAGACGAGGCCGAGCTTTGGGGAAAGTTGCCGCATCGCTCGGTTCGTCTGCAATGGCTCGTCGCGACCGGGCTGGCGCTGGGAGATCAGGCACTGATCGAAGAGTGTGAGAGGAGCCGCACAGGATGGCAGGCGGAGATCGACGGGGGCGGGTGCCTCGACGCGGAAGAGGCGCAACGGCTGATCGCACTGCTCGATCCGGCAAACCTCTCCGCGCGGGCCCTGGGTGATGGACGAATGCAGGTGGAGGTTCAGTGGCCGCCGCAACTGGCCGCAATATACGAACAACGGGGAAAACGGTCGGGGCCGGGAATCATCGCGTTCCGGCTGCTGGGCATGATGCGAAAGGCCCTGGACTCCGGCACGCCCGTGCAGGACGAGCAAGCTGAGGCGATCTGGAAAATCGCTCGTGAGCTGGAGGACCCGGATCCCGCGGACGAGGGCGAGGCCACAAACTCGCCGCTCGTTGCCCGAGCCGCGGCCGCCGCGGCGCTTGAGGCCCTGGCGCCCGCCTGGCTTGTTCAGTTCCCGGAGCGTCGCGCGTGGTGCGAGGAGGCGGTGATGAAGGCCCGTGTGGGCGCGCCGCGGGAGCCGAGCGTCGCGTACGGGATGTCCATGCACAAGGGACATGTCGAGGCGTTCACCGGCTTGTGGGCACTGGCCCGCCTGGCTGCGGGAGATGACCGGGCTGAAGTCCGACGCATCCTGGCCGAGGCTATGGCCGCGAACGAGCACATCGTTACCGGGCAGGTGTTGGCCTCCGCCGTGCAACAGGCCGCAAAACTCACCAACGATTTCGGACGCTTGTTCAACCTGCTGTGGCTGTGGGCGGCGCTACGGAACCAACCGCCGGATTGGAAGGAAGACCAGACAAAGGGCCAGAAGATCGCCGAGAAACGGCGATCCAAGCTCATCTGGGCATTCGTGGATCGACGGATCCCAAACAGTGCGATACCGTGGGACGATCTGCGCCTCCGGGCGTCCCGTGTGCGGGAACGCCATGTGCGGGCGCAGCGCGCGCGGCACCCCCCGTGGTCAGGGGGCCAAGAGTCGAGCGGCGACGGGACAAGCACGGAGCATCCGCCGCTCCCGGCCGCCTGGGACGAATACGAGAATCACGGATTCAACTGGAGCGTGTTGGAGCGGGTCATCGAGTCTCTTCCGGTCGTGCTGCGCCCCTCTCTGGGACCCGACTTGGGCCCGCTCGTGGAGTTCGATCGGCGGCTCCTCGATCTGGTCGAGTTCACCATCCGCAAGGCACCATTGGACGACACGCGGGAGCGCAGTCTCCCCAACCAGTTCGATTCCCTGGCCCTTGGCCGGATCTGCGTGCTCATCGCGAGGCATGAACAAGACCAGGTGGCTACTGAGCACTGGACCCGGCTGGTGTCTTTGCTGCCGCGGCGCCACCACTGGTGCGAGGCGTTTTTCGACCAGTGGTTTCGGCAGCCCCGCGAGGATGCCGAGCGAGCGGAACGCTTCCACCGCCGATGGCGAGCGATGATTGCATCGGCCTCGACTTCTCCGGATTGGGGAGCGGGGAACGCTGCAAGGTCGTACGACCGAGACAAGGCGTGGTCGGCCCTGCTGGGGATCTACGAGCGGGGACCTCGGCTCGGAGTGGAGACGGATGGACGGTATCTGGCTGACTTGGTGGATGTCTATCAGAAATGGGCACAACGTTGCTTGGCCGATCGCTGGCGGCTGCGGTCGTTCTGCGCACTTCTGCAGGAGCCGGGTGCAGCGGCTCTTCGACTCCCGGCGCTGGCTTGGGTCGACGCGGCGCTGGAGAACCTTGCGCAGTATCTGCCCGCGGAGGCCGACCTCGTCTCCGAGGTTGTTGGCTACTGCGTGGTCGTGTGGTTTCAGCACCGCGAAGTAGTCCTCGCCGCGGCCGGTCCCCGCAAGGCGTTACTGTCGGTTGTACAGCGGCTCTCTCGGCTAGGGGTGGAAGCGATCCACGAGCTCAAGGCGGACCTTGAGTTGACGATTTCAACGATCTGCGAATCCACGGGTCAGGCACAGTAGAGTTCTGCAGTAGGCGGAGTTCGATTCCAGAGCGAGCGGATAGATGGGATGAGAAGGCCGGCCTCCACGCGAGGTCGAGCGTGCGCTGGTGCACGTCGCACTACTTGCGGTGGGCCACCTCGCCCCCTCACCACGGCGGCGACCTCGGCGGCGGGGTCGGGGACCAGTTGCCGGGCAGCAGGTGTTTTGAGGGCGGGCGCTGCCGAAAGTAGACCTCGCCCAGCCAAGGCTCCGGGTTTGTTCGGACTGCCCGAACCTGCGACGCCGGCAGTGTGCCTCGCGACTCCACTGTCTTCGCAGCAGGATTCGTCGGTGCCGCTCGCCAACCCCGCAGAGATCCCCGCCCTCGTCACAGCCTGCCGCGCCGCCCTCGTCAGCTCCGTGCCCATCGAGGTCGACGACGAGTACTTCTACGCCAGTCTGCAGCTGCGCGTGATCGACTCGGTGTGCTCGTTGGGCGTGGGCAGTGTGCGCGGGCTAGTGCTGCCAGCGGTACGCCCGGTCTAAGCGATCCTCCGCCCATCATGCGGGCATGCTGCGACGAATGAACGCGGCAGTCATTGCCAGTATCAGCTCAGCATCGGAACGCTCCCATTCAATCGGATTTTCGTCCTTCTCTGCGTGTTTGGCCGCATGCGGCAGCAGCTTCAATGCCTTTCGTAGCACGAGCAACCGAGTCTGCTTAGTGTGGCTTCTTGAGTTCTCGAATGAGACATTGCGATCATCGCCGAGGAGAGGATCCAGCGCTTCAAGGGCGTCCCTGCACTCGGCGATCGCCTGGCGATCGTTACCCAGCATGAACGAACTGTGTGCAGCACGCAGGTACTTCAACGATTTCGCAACGTTCTTGCTGCGTGTAGTCCGCAGCACGATCTCTATCGAAATCGAATCTCGATAGCCAAGCTGGCCCAGGATGTCTATCCAGGAGCTGCGACTCATTTCGACGCGATCAGTGCCCGACACTGCCTGTGGCCCACTTGCACCGTCGATGTGAGCATGGATGGTCACGATCCACTCCAGATTCCCTCCTCTTCGAAGCTCTTCGACGCCCTCGATGCGGGATTGGTCCAGCTCCGCTTCCATGGCCACGCTCAGCGATGCGGAGTTCTCGCGTGACTGAATAAAGAAGAGTGGATTGACGGTGCTAAGCCGCGCCACCCTCAGGTCACCGTCCGACGCGCGAATCGCTAGCTCTCCGCAGAAGTTGCGAATCCGAATAGTCTGCTGAGGTTGCTCGCGCACATGGGCCATGAAGTCGACTCGTAGACGCGAATGGCTTACCGCACGCATCCCCCCCATGCCCTGATAGACTAGATTCGCGTATTCAAACTGTGAGCCGAGTCGAATCAACTTGGTCCCCTTTCAGCAAGATGCCTGCATGGTCAGCGGGTGGCTCCATCGCCACTCATCGAGCTCCAGTACTCTAGGGGCGCGCGGTCCGCGGTGCGAGATCAGATGTCTGTGTTCGCGATGCCGATTCGAGCGGAGACGGCGCTTGGCGGCGCATGTAAGTTCGCGCATGTGGATCCAGTACCACCCGCGTCCTCGACCGAACACGGGCCTCATGGATCGCGAACGCCGGCTCGACGCCGAAACCCTCGCCGCCGACCTGCCAAGAAACCTCCGGAGTCCGCCACGTGCTCGTCACGCCGGACGCGGGCGAGTGGTATGCGGGGCGGAGCTGAGCGGGCAACGCCGTGTGCCGCAGAGCGTGGCTCCAAGATGGTGCGCGAAACCTGCCGGCCCACAAGTGCCCGGACACCGCGGCCGCCCGTACAAGCCCATCGGGCGCACTGGACCAGCTTGGCCGAACTGCTGGTGCACCTGACAACCCAAGCTATGACACACAGGCCCGCCTGCGTGCGTTGACGCTGATCAGGCGACCGCCAGCGCGGAGCTTTCCACGCGTCGACGCGCAGACCCCATCGTCCCCAGTCTCGCGGGCGCTTTCAAAGCCAGATCGGTCGAGCCGGACGCTGGTAAGCGACGCACGAGAGAGATATCACAGCCTCCATGGCGATGCTGGCTCAGCCGTGTCTTGACGCGCCGGCGCACTCTCACGCGACTGAACTTCGGATCGCCAAAGTACGCTGATGGGCAGTTCGCCTCGATGACCATCGGCCAGTTTGGTCCCCCACTCGCTATTCACGCATCGATATGTCTACGATCCAGAGGCCACTTCTTACGATTCCCCCGAGTCACCTCGGAGCAACATCAGCATTGAACCAAGTTGAAGCGACTATCCGTCGGTTAGGTAAGTCCCCGCCACCTAGGGATCGGTCCTCCAAGAGTTGGACGATCACGATAACTTCTGGTTCTAGACTTGGCCAGCGGCTCACCTTGCAAGACCTTGTAAGCGAGGCGAAACGCGATGGCGTCCCGACATCAATCCAAGGTCTGCTCGACAGCGCCGACCCCGTACTCGGGGGATCGCTAAGCATTGCCTTAGATGCGTTTGGAGTGAAAGTGAAAGTGGGGGACGCAGGGTATGAGCGTGAACTTTCTGCGCCATGCCGATTCGCGCCAGTGGAGAGCGAATTGGCTGGGGACGTACTGTACTTCAGACGGCAGGCATGTGCCTGCTCCACTAGTCCGACGGATCTCGAATTGTCATCGCGATACTTCCGGAGCTACCTTTTAGCGAGCGTGACGTTGGTCGAGTCGTTCTTGAACAGGTACATGCTGAAGGCGCAGCACATAGCCCAAATCCATGGTGTCGACTACTGGAAGCTTCGCAATATCGAAGAGAAGCTAGAACACTGGGTGCGCCTAGTCGCGGGAGTCGAACCTAGTACGATCAAGCAGTCAAAGAGCTGGGGGCAGTTTTGCCATCTTCGCCAGGAACGTAACAAGCTGGTCCATGCTGCGGATCCGTATCTCGGGCACAGCACAAGCGAAATGGCTCGCACTCTCAACTACTGCAGAGAAGGGGTCGGCGAGCTTCTTCTATCCCTCAGACGGGCGGCGAATCAGAACACTCTTGGATTTATCGAGCGAATTCGGTTAGCTCCAATCGTAAGCCCGAGTCGTCGACGCTAAGCTGGTGGCGGGATGTAGACGGCGCTTCTGGTCCGCCGTTCCATATCGGAGGCAACAGCCGTCACAACGCAATCGCCTCGGCCACTGTCCGCCTGTTACAGACGTCATCGTCCACGATTGTTGTCGCGTCGTCGTTATGGCCGTACTCGCGGGTCCGCTCCAGGTTCGCTCGTCGGCGTCGACGAGTCGATTGCAGTTGTCGTTGAGTACGCGGGTACTTGACCGGAAGAATCAATACTTGGAGCGCAGTCCCCCGAAGGCGAGCGAGCGTCGCGTGGACGGGTTCGAGGTCGATGTCTTCCTTCATCGCGCCTTGCTGCAGTCGCTCGATGAGTTTGCCAGCATGGGCAAGCACCCTGCGCTCCCGCCAGACATCCGCCCGCTGGAGCAGTTCATTAGCTAAGTCTTGCGCCGCATCTCCACGCAGGGCGAGTTCCCGCGCGTCGTCTGACGGTCGCAGGATTAACGCTAACTCCATCTCCTTGACGCTCGTCATAAGGCCCTTTTTTCCGCCAACGTCCAGGTCCTGGCATCCTTGGCAACTACGCGAACGAATTCACTCGAAGAGTTGACCATCCCGCTGTCGCTGGCTCCAGGCCGGAGACCGAGTAGCCGCGAGCACCCTTGAGAGATTCGGCGCGCCCTCGGCGTTTCCGCGAACTGGAACGCCACCGCGCTGGATGAAGAATGGATTCGCTTCCGCTGATGGACCAGGCTGCGCGAAGTCCACAACGAACAGGGGGTGCTGCCGCTTCAGGGTCTCTGTCCCCGCTGAGTATGTCCCACCGCTCGTGCCAGACTCGACGAGAATCATCGCATCGGACATTCCAATGATCGTCGCGTTTCGCTTCATTGCATTACGGCTAATCCAGGTCAAGCTGGGAGGGAATTGGGAGACGATGAGGTGATTCTCCGGCGTGAGGTAGTCGCGCACGCTGGCTTTGGCTTGGAATCTGAGGATTCCATCGACCAGAACAAAGATGGTCCCACCCCCAGCTTCGAGCGCGGCGCTATGCGCTGCCAGGTCGACGCCACTCGCATACCCACTTACGACGCACACCCCTTGTTGGGCGAGCCCCTGCGCTGCCTTTCTCGTCACACACAAACCCTTCTCGGAGGCTCTGCGAGACCCGCAGAAGCCAACAGCCGGTCCTTCGAGCAAGCGGAGATTCCCTCTCGCGAACAGGACGGGAGGAGCGTCTTCCCCGAGCACAGCGGTCATGCGCTTGGGGTAGCGCTCATCGTTTAGCCACACTAGCTCGACGTCGTGCGAACAGAGGGACTGGCCGAGGCGAGCCGCCGCTTCCTCCTGCCCCTTCACCCGGCTCGCGACCTCAACAGGCACACTTAGGGCGTTTGCTAGTTCGGCCGCTCCCAGGCTGGCGACATCCGCAAGCGTTACACCCTCCCTGAGGAGGAACTTGGAAACTCGCCGGATGACTGCGTCTCCCACACCCTTGGTGACCAGTAGCTGCAACAAGAGCTGGATCGTCATTGGTTGTCCGAGTCTCTGAGAGATTTCACACAAGGGAGTCCGATCACGGACTGCGCGCCTTGGCGTTTCAGGAAGGCGGCAAAAGACCAAATGGTCGCCCCTGATTGATAGAGGTCGTCGACTACGACGACAATGCGATCGGAGACATTACCCCGAAGCGCGACGGAACCGGATTGGGAATAAATACGCTTCCACTCTGGGATCTTCAAAGCAACGGGCAGGCCCTTGAGGGCGCCCTTGTCGATGAGAAGGTCAGCCGCTACGAGATCATGGCCCGTGGCCTCGGCAATCGCCTGTGCTAGGTCTCGCGGCACGCTCTCTTTCGTCGCGTGGGCGGGCACCCAGGTGATCTCCACGGACTGGCGACTCTGTTCGTCTAGCGGCAAGTAATCTAGCGCTTCGACCAGCGCCGCCTTTAGCGCTACGAAGTGCGCCATAGACCTCTGGTACTTTAGCTGGTATTCCGCCTCGCCAATGACAGTCCGCTTCACCTCCGCTGGCAGGTAGTTGAAGTCCAGTGCCATGCAATAGTCCAGCTCGTCGGCGAAGTGACCGTCGAGGTGAGGGTTGCGTCCAAGTAGGACATAGGTCTCAAGATGCTCCTTCCAGTCTTGAATCTGCGCGAGGTCCTCTTCCTTTAGGACGTCAGCAGGAAACCAGAGGTACTGCATGCTACCGCTCTTCGATTGCCGCCAGCCTGTGGTGGATTTCTGGACGATTTCTGGGCGGAGCACACCAAACACCTCTGGGTACGTATGTGCAGATACGAAAAGAGTTCGAGCGCCGTTGTCATGCTCGTTCAGGTGGCAAACGAGCCTCGAACGACTGTGTTGTATCTTCGGGAGACTTGTCATTCGCGTACCGAGCGCTCCAATCCGAGTGTTCTCTTGATCACGTCGCCAATGTCCTTGGCGCTGAGCTGGGCAGTATAAGTCGAGGGGGGGCCTTCCGTCGGTCGCGGCGCCTCCGCGCCATCGTAGCTCGGGCTGGTACCCCAGCGGGGGTGTCGGAGACCAGTTACCCAGCTGCGCGCTGCTGGCGGGTGCGACGAACCTGACCGGCTCTAGGCTGCGCACAGACCGCCGGACTGCGAACGCCGTGGAAGATTCGCCGGCCCAACGCCCCCCCTTTCTCGCCCGCGGTCGCCGATCCATCTTTCCGGTAAGCCCCTCTGAACCCAGCACCTCACCGTCTACTCGGAGGTCCGATGCCGCAATTCGGCTGCGCGCCCCCCGGCCGAAGGCCACCCACTACGCCCTCGCCCCTCGAGCTCTCCAGGCCGCTCCGGCGATGTCCACGGCCACCCGTAGATCCTCGACCTCCAGGTGCGTGTACACCTTCGCCGTCATCTCCGGCGAAGCGTGCCCGAGCACCCGCTGCGCGACGACGAGCGGCACGCCGCGGCGGGCCATTCGCGTCGCAGCCGTGTGGCGCAACGCATGAATGTCGATCACCCGGCCGAGCGCGTCGCATCGCGCGATGCCGGCTCGTTCGAGCACGCGGCGCAGCAGGCGGCGCGCATTCGTCGTGTACTCCGCCCAGTCCGCGCCGTCGGGGCTCAAGAACACGCGGTCGCTCGGCTGCGCGAGACGCATGCGCACGCGCTGGTGCACGGCGCGCAGGGCGAGCAGCTCGTCGACCAGCGACTGCGGCAGCGGGATCACACGCGCGCGGCCCGACTTGGTCGTCGCGGCGCGCAACGTGAGCGCTCGCCGGTCCGCGTCGAGGTCGAGCCAAGTCACGCGCGTCAGCTCGCCCCAGCGCGCCGCGGTCGTGAGCAGCGCGCGCCATAGCGGGGCTTGCGGGACGCGCACGGGGCGCGGGCGAGCAGCGTGGCGTGCTCCGCGGCCGTGCACCTCGATCGTGCGCGTGGCTGCGAGGCGCGCGGCGCACTCGGCGTCGTCATCGGCTGCGGCGGCGAGAAGGCGCTCGACCTCGTCCTCGCTCAACGCGCGTCGCACGCGGCGCTGGTGACGCTCGCTTGTCGGTAGCGGCTTCAAGCTGCGCATCGGGTTCTCGGCGACGAGCTGCGCGCCCACCGCCCAGTTCAGCATCGAGGCCAACGCGCCCGTGTCGACGTTGACCGTGCGGTTCGCGACGCCCTGGGCCAGCCGTTCGCGTTGGTAGCGCTGCACGTCGACCACGCGCAGATCGCGCACGCGCGTCGCTTCGAGCGCAGCCAGCACGCGCGCCAGCGAGTCGGTGCGCGAGCGGAGTTGCTTTGCGCCCACGCGCAGGACGAGGTCGGCGAGGTAGGAGTCGCGCAGCTCGTCGAGCGGCATCGATTGGCCCTCGACCGTCCCGAGCCCCGCGAGTTCTAAGTCGCGCGCGCGAATGATCTCGGCGTGCATGCGATCGGCAACGCGCCGATCCGTGCTCAACGCGATGCGGTGGCGCACGCCCTTCGCGTCGGTGTACTTGAGGACCCATCGCGGC
>CALFYL010000339.1 GCA_937952135.1 uncultured Planctomycetia bacterium | reverse complement strand
GTCGAAGAGCGAGACTCGCGGTAGGTAGGAAGCGTGCGACGGCATTCGAAGCGAGTGGAGTAGCTGGGGAGCGCGTCAAGTTGCCTGATCACGGCCCGAGGCGGAAGGGCAGAGCCGCTGCAAGGTCATGGTCGCGTCGCGTGCTCTTGTGAAGCGCCGGCCTGGCTGTGGACGTCGTGTGCGGAATTGGCGGAGACATGACGCTGGCCCGAGAGTCGAAGGGGATATCCGGCTCTTGGAAGCCGCAAGGCGGAGGGTCGTACGAGCCGAGGACTCGACCGGGAAATAGCGAGCGCTCCGGCGGCGTTGTTCGTTTGCCGGGGTGGCGACGATAGCGGTCGTCACACCCATCCCATGAGCAACGGCGTACACGTGTTTCGAGGAGTGGTTCTGCAGGGCCTTGGCTGCGTTGGCACGCCAGTGGCGCTAGTCATCGGATGGGTGGGGTGGGACTTCAGGACGGGCGTGATCTCCGCCGTGGGGACGATTGGGGTCGGAGTGCTGCTCTCAGCGATCAGCTTCCTGCGTGTGACCGATCCGTCGTGGTTCGTCGTGGTGACACCCTTCCTGTTGGGCTGCGTCTACTCAATCCTGCCGGACTTCATTCCAATCCCGATCGACGACGTGGCGGCTGTCGGTTGCGGCGCGATCCTGTCTACGCTTCTCGCGCTGAAGCGCTCTGGATCCCTCCCAGTTGCTGCGGTGCTCAGCATGGGCTTCGCTGCCCTGTACACCCTGGTGGGCGACGTCCTTCCAGGGCCGGTGGACGAGTTCGTCGTGTACGGCATCACAGGCGGCATCTCAGGCGCCTCGGTCGCTGGTCAGGAAAGGCGAAGGCTAACGTAGTGCCTGGCCGGGCGGAGGGCCGGAGGCTAGTCGCCCATTCGCAGTTTCTCGCGCATGCGATGAAAGATGCTCCGCACGGCGGACTCAGTTGTGCCCATGCGCTGAGCGATCTCGGTGAAATCGTGACCCGCCTGGACTCGCAAGGCGAAGACCTGGCGTTCGCGCTCGTCGAGGCGGGAGAGCATGATCTCGGTGATCTCTCGGCCGACGGCGTGTTCACTCGGCGTGGGATCGAGCTTCGGGGCATCAACCTCACTCCAAGACCTCGCCGGTTGGTGGGCCGCGCCGCGCTTGAGGGCCCCGCGTTCCCGGTGCATGTCGACCAACGTGGAGTCGATCAGGCGGCGGAGGTACGCGCGGAACGCGCCCACGCGGGGGCTCTCGAACTGTTGCGCGAGAATTCGCTTGTCTTGCGAAGTGCGGCGCCAGACTTCGCTGGCCACGGCTTCGCGGGGGATCTCGTTGCGCAGGGCTGCGAAGTGGGGATGTCGGTCGACTTCCGCGACGATCCAGTCGAACAGCGCGTTGAAGTGGCGAGCGAACTCGGGCGAGTCCGGGTTCTGCCAGGCCTCCAGGCTCTGGCCTGTCTTGTCGAAGGGCAGTTCTTTCATGCGACTGAGCATAAAACTACCCGACGGACGGCCGTCAGTGGGTGGACCAGACGCGCAGCGTGTTGTCCGCGCCCCCGCTCGCGAGGACCGCACCGGACGAGGACCAGGCGAGCTCGCTAACCCATGCGTCGCTGCCACGCACAGTCAGAACGTTGTCGCCGGTCAGCGCGTCCCAAAGCTTGATCTTGCCGTTCTCCTCCGCGGTCGCGATACGTGCGCCATCGGGAGACCAGGCTGCGGCGAGCACGCCGAGCTCGTGCCCGACGAGTTCGAGTTCGACCTCGCCCGTCGATGCGTTCCAGACGAATGTTGTGGAGTGAACTGTGTGGTCGTAGGCGGCGCCGCACGAGACGATGCGAGTCCCGTCCCGGCTCCAGCGCGCCGTGCGGACGGGGAGCCGATGCTCCGCGAACACCCGCTCGCACTCGCCGGTCCTGGCGTTCCAGATCCGGACCGTTCCATCGAACGAGCCGGTTGCGACGCGCGAACCGTCGGGTGAGAACTGAACGTCACTGACGCGGGCCGCGGTGTGTCCGCTCATTGCGACCTGCGGACCCCCGCCGTGAACGGACCAGATGCGCGCGTGTCCATCGGTGCTTGGGTCTCAGAACGAGCGGCGTGAAATGCGTCAGTGTCTGGTCGTGAGTTGCTGGGCGCGCACTGGATCGTGTGAGCGGGTCGTCCGCAGTTGCCTGCGCTTTGAGTTGGTGCGCGCGGTGACACCACTCGCGGACAGAGACCGCCTTGCGCTCGTCGCGAGGCGCTACACTTGCCCATTATGAGCGGGCTTCACCGGCACGTCCTCGTCGGGCGCGAGATCCGGACATCCAGCGACTTACGCTCTGAGGAACTGCGCGTGACACACAAGCCTCGTACGACCGACCCCCGGTGCCCGATCTCTGGGCAGTTGCGCCTCGAAGATGCCATAGAGAAAAGCTCACGGCAGAAGGTGGACCTTCGCGAGGGCGACGCCTTCACAGTCGTGGTCCCAGCGCACCCGCTGTTGCGCGGGACGTTTCCCCAGGCGCTCGTGGGCAAGCGAGGCCGTGTCGTGTCTGCGGTCTACAGTGGCCTCGCTCCCGTGCATCACCAGAACTTCCATCAGGTTCGGCTCGACGGCGAGATTGACGACCGCGAGCTACCCGCTCAAGCGATGTCGCGCGAGTCGTAGAGGCCGCCTGCGCCAAGCGGTGGGGCGTCCCGATGGTCCGCGTGCACGCGCCGCGATTCGCGTTGGAAGCAGAGCGGGAATCCTGATCCGCTGCTTTCGATGGAGAAGTGAAGTTCTTCGACCGAGCGACCGCACTACTCGAAGCCCGTACGAGCGGGCACCATCCTACCATCTGCACGGCGCGCGAACAGCGGGCAGCCAATCCCCCCCGCGCGTTGATGGCGCACGCTCTTCATGCAGGGCGACCAGGGGGGCCATTCGATTCATTGCCCCGACGCAGTTCGTCTCCTGCACAGGCCATTATTGAAGTCGGTCGAGGCCAAGTCGGCCGAGTGGACGACATCCCGGTGGATCGCGCCAACGCGGTCGACGGGAGTGGCACCCTCAGTACCGAGTCAACGGACTCGGCAACGACCCATGAAGTTCAGCGTGGATGGCCTCTTCGAGGCCGCGAGTCTTCAGATCATTCGATTTGCTGTTCGAAACACTGCTTCGTACGTATCAGGGACGGCTCGCGGACTCAGACGTTCCCGGTTGAGAGTCAGCGTTGCCGTGACTGGCTATTCGGTCTGGCGCACGAGAGGGGCGAGATCGCGCGTGCATCGGTAGTGGAAGGCGCTCAAGGCGCGTCTTGGCGGGGAGGCACGGGCGCTGGCCGCTGCGGTTCACGCAGCGGCTCCACGCGCTCGTCGCACCAATCGCGCCGACTAGCGCACGATCACGCTGATCGAATTGGTGCGCTCGTCGAGCGAGCCGGTGAACGGATCGATCTGCAGGCCCTGGAAGAGGCGGGTCCAGCCGAGGGGGCTGGTCGACGCGACGGTGGCCGAGTAGCTCGCTTCGCCGGTGGGGGTGATGGGGCCGAGCGAGTGCAGGCGGATGCGGTTGGTGAGTTTCTCGATCGCGCTGAGGCCGTCGTCGACGAGGAGCGGCGCGTTGCCTTGCTGCAGGCGGGCGTTCTGGCCGGGGAGGCCGTGGAAGGCGAGGAGGAGCGAGGCGCCCGCGGTCGGAGTGCCGAGGAGCTCGAGCGTCGGGTCGGGCGTGGGCGGTGCGACGACGGGGCCGTACCAGAAGATGCCCGGGGAGTTGTCGGGCAGGACGATCGGCACGCCGGAGTGGCGCAGCGTGCTCGAGTTGTCGCCCCACGCGCCGAATCCGGGGTTGACGGCCGGGCCCGAGTACGCGTCAGGCTCGCCGGGCAGGCCGCCGCGGATTACGTCCGTAGCGTCGCCGGCGACGATCACGTACGAACCGCTGGCGGCGTGAATCGCGTCGCCGCCGCTGGCGCCGTTGACGGACCAAATGTCGTCTCCGTCGCCGCCGTTCCCGCCGCGCACGGTGCTGCGCGCGATGTGGACGCGGCTCCCCGACACGCAGTCGAGACCGTACGCGCCGCGACGCGGGTTCGGCGCCCCGTCTCCACCGTCTCCGCCGACCAGTTCGCAAGCTGTCAACTCGACGCGAGAGCCGCTCACGCGCAGCGCCCCGCGAGCCGGCACGTAGACGGAGTTCGCGCCCGGCAGGATGCGCGTGCGGTGGAAGCGCACGTCGGTCGAGTTCGTGGCAACCGCGAGCGGCCCACTTCCCGATCCGAGCAGCGTGCACGCATCGACGATCACCGTGCCCGCGCAGTTCGTGACGCTTAACGATGATGCGGGGTAAGAGGGCTCGAAGCGGAACCCGGCGAGGATCGCGGTTTGCCCCGCGGGCAACGCTTGGATCGCGACCGATCCCGTGAGGCGCGGCTGGCCGAGTGCGAGCACCGACACGCCCTCGGAGAGCGTGAAAGCGCCGTAGGTTCCGCCGTGGACGACGATGCGGTCGCCGGGCTGCGCGGCCGCCACCGCCGCGTCGATCGTCGTGAAGTCGACACCGACTCCGCCGTCGTCGTCGACGATGTACGTGGTCTGCGAGAACCCCGAAGCCGTGACAACGGCCGCCGCCAACATCGTTCGAAGCAACATGCTCGTCCTCCCGCGCTCGCGCGCGGTCTTGCGCCCTCTCCGCCCGGAGCGGCGCGCCCGTTCCCAAGTATGCCGCCCGAGACGAATCCGGTTCGGCGAAGTTCGAGGAAAGCCGCGCGCGCAGCTCGTCGCTCGGATCGGGGCGTCTTCACACATGCGACCGAGTCGCTGGCTAGCATCGCGGCTGTATGGGCGATTCGAAAATCGATCCGCGGAGAGCGCGGGCTTTCGCGCGTTCGCGCAGAAACGCGTGGACGCTCGCTGCGGCGGCGGTGCTCGTGCTCGGCGGGTGCCGCGGCAGTCCGAAGGCGGCCGCGCGCGCCATCGAGCGCGGCGACTGGTCGCGCGCGGCGCGGGAGCTCGAGCCGCTCGCGAAGCGCGGCGATGCGCCGTCGCAGACCGCGCTCGGGGCGATGTACTTCCGCGGCGAAGGCGTGCAGCAGGATCGGCAAGTCGCGGCCGAGTGGTACGAGCGCGCGGCGGAGCAGGGCGAGGTGCGCGCGCAGTACTCGCTCGCGGTGATGTACGAGCAAGGCGACGGCGTTCTGCGCGACGAGGCGCGCGCGGCGGCGTGGTACGAACGTGCGGCGGCGCAGGAACACACGGGCGCGCTCAACAACCTCGGGTTGATGCACTTGGAGGGCCGCGGAGTCGCGCGCGACGAGGCGCGCGCCTTTGAGTTGCTCAACCGCGCCGCGTCGCAGGGCCTCGCCGAATCGCGCTACGCGGTGGGGCTGATGTTCGCGCGCGGACAGGGCACGGAGCGCGACGACGAAGCGGCGGCGGCGTGGGTGAAGCTTGCGGCGGAGCAGGGACTTGCGCAGGCGCAGTTGCAGCTCGCGACGCTCTACAGCGAAGGCCGCGGCGTCGAGACGGACATGGCAGAGGCGGCGCTTTGGCTGCGGCGCGCGGCGGAGCAAGGGCTCGCGCTGGCGCAGGCGCAGCTCGGGCTCAACTACGCGCGCGGAGTCGGCGTCGAGGCGGACGCAGTGGAGGCGTTGCGCTGGCTGCGCGCTGCGGCGGAGCAGGGCGTGAGCTCGGCGCAGACGGCGCTCGCACTCACGTTGCTGGAAGCGGGCGGCGACGAGCTCGACCGCGAGGCGGGAATCTGGTTGCAGCGAGCGGCGGAACAGGGCGCGGCCGTCGCGCAGGACAATCTCGCGCTGCTGCACTTGCGCGGGAGAGGAGTCGCGCAGGACGACGCGCTCGCGCTTCGGTGGAGCGAACGCGCCGCGGCGCAAGGGCTCGCAAGCGCACAAGCGCGGCTGGGCACGATGCTCGAGCTCGGTCGCGGCGTCGAGCGCGACGAGGTCGCGGCGTATGCGTGGTACAGCCTCGCGGCGGCGCAAAATCATGCGAACGCGCGCGAGAAGCGCGATCGACTCGGCGCACGGCTCTCCGCGGACCAAATCGAACGCGCGGCCGCGCTTCGAAGCCGTCTTGCGCAGCCGCGCGAGTAGGCAGCGCGCCGAGCTCGAAGCGCATCGCAACTCGCCCCGAGCTGCTCGTGCGAAGTTACTTGACCGAAGTTACTTGACCGAGCCTCGCGCCGACTTGACGCCCTTCACGCGCGAGGGCGTGCGGTAGCCGCGGCCGCGCTCGGAGGCGCTCGCGGCGGCGGCGCGCTGCGAAACGGCGCCGGCCTTCGTCGATTTCGGCGGCGTGAGCGTGCGGTTCTTCACCGACGCCTTCTTCGGCCCGTCCGCGGCGCCCTTGCGGGGCGTGCTCGACTTGGCCGCGCCACGCTTCGGCTGGCCCTCGCTCTCCGTCGAACCCTTCAAGGCCGCGAGCACCTGATCGACGTGACCGTCGACCTTCACCGGCGACCACGCGGCCGCGAGCTTGCCCTGCTCGTCGATCAAGAACGTCGAGCGGATCACGCCCTTCACGCGCTTGCCGTACATCATCTTCTCGCCGTAGGCGCCGAACGAGTTCGCGAGCTTGTTGCCTTCGTCCGAGAGAAGCTCGAACGGCAGCTCGTACTTCGAGCGGAAGCCCGCGTGCGACTTCAGCGAATCGCCCGAGACGCCGAGCACCGCGGCGCCGGCGCGCACGAGCTTCGTGTGCTGGTCGCGGAAGTCGCAGGCCTCGCGCGTGCAGCCCGGCGTGTTGTCGCGCGGGTAGAAGTAGAGCACCACCTTGCGACCGGCGAAATCCGCCGACGACACGGTCTTGCCGGAGGTCGAGGGGAGCTTGAAGGAGGGCGCTTTCTTTCCGATGGCCAACATGGGTGCCTGCTTGGGACGAGGGCGTCCCGCGAGAGAGCGGAGGTGATCGAGGGCAAACGCGAGCGCGAAAGGCTACAAAGTCCGGGTCCCTCGAGTTGCTGCGCTCCTGTGCGGAGATCCCCATGGTCCGAACCGAATCCACGATGCTCGCGCTGGGTACGCCCGCGCCCGACTTCCGACTGCTCGACACCGACGGCAAGGCGGTCGCACTGGCGGACTTCGCCGCCGCGCCCGCGCTGGTCGTGATGTTCATCTGCAACCACTGCCCGTTCGTGGTGCACGTGCGCGAAGGCCTCGCCCAGCTCGCGCGCGACTACCAGGCGCGCGGCGTCGCGTTCGTCGGGATCAATTCGAACGACGTCGAGACGCACCCCGACGATGCGCCCGACAAGATGAAGCTCGAGAAGGAGCGCGCCGGCTACTCGTTCCCGTACCTGTTCGACGAAACGCAGTCGGTCGCACGCGCCTACAAGGCCGCCTGCACACCCGATCTGTACGTCTTCGACGCGCAGCGCAAGCTCGCCTACCGTGGCCAGCTCGACGGCGCGCGGCCGGGCAACGGCGTGCCGGTGACCGGCGCGGACCTGCGCGCGGCCCTCGACGCGGTGCTCGCGGGGAATCGCCCGCCGGAGCCGCAGCGGCCGAGCATGGGCTGCAACATCAAGTGGAAGCCCGGCCACGAGCCCCAGTGGTTTCCGCGGTGACGTCGGTGGCTTCCGCGCGGAACTTTGGCCGGCGCGCCAGATTCGGCGAAGGATCGGCGCGGGCCGAGACACTGCTCCCGGGCATGTGAAAACCGACTTCCGAAGGCTCTCCGACGTCGCGCTGCGCGACCGCATCCTGGCCGGCGACCAGGACGCGGCGCACTTCCTGTTCGAGGAGCACTTCGACGCGCTCTACGAGTTCGCCCACTACCGCCTGGGCGCCGAGCGAGCGCTGGCCGAGGACGCGGTCCAGGACACTTTCGTGGTCGCTCTAGAATCGCTCGCGAGTTTCGACGGCCGCTCGAGCTTGCACACGTGGTTGTGCGGCATCGCGAAGAACAAGATGCGCGCGCAGCGCCGCAAACGCCGGCCGGTGGCCCTCGACGAGGTGCTCGAGGGCGCGGACGACGAGATCGACTCGATCCTCGCACGCGTTTCGAGCGAGCCGCTGCCCGACTGGGTGCTCGAGCGCAAGGAAACACGCGAGCTGGTCGGCGCCACGCTGTCGTCGCTGCCGCCCGACTACCGCCGCGCGCTCGTCGACAAGTACGTCGGCGGCCACAGCGTCGCCCAGATCGCCGCAACCGTCGGAAAGAGCGAAAAGGCCGCCGAATCGATGCTCACGCGCGCGCGGCTCGCCTTCGCGAACGTGTTCGAGCTGCTCGCGCGCAAGCGGGGAGAGCTGCCGTGAAGCCCGACGGAAGGATCCTCGACGCCAACCTCGAGCGCTTGCTGCGCCGCGCCTACGTGCAGGCGCGCGCAACGGACGAATTCCGCGAACGCATCGGGCGCGAGTTCGTCGCCGCGGTGGCGGAGGCGAGCCGGCGGCGCGAGCGCGCGCGCACGGGACAGCAACCGGCGTCGGTCTCGCTGCCGGGTTCGCCCTCCCTGTCGCCGCCGATCAACCCGTCGGCGCGGAGGTCGGCGGACGTCGCGTCGGCGCCCGCTCGATCTCCCGTCCGAACTCTGGCGCAATCGCCCGCACTGCGCTGGAGCCTCGTCGCCGCGGCGGCGCTCTTGCTCGTGTTCCTTTCGCGGGGGCTCTGGCCGGGCGCCGGCTCGAGCGTTCCGTCCCTGGAGGAGATCCTCGCGAGCGGGGAGGCCGCCGTGCGCGGCGCGGAGCAGGCGCCGTGGCGCGCCGTCGAAGCGCGCGACGAGCTGGCGCACGTGGATTTCGAGGGCGAGTTCCTCGAGCTCGTGACGCCCGCGGGACTTCCGGCGCAAGTGGCGCTCGCGGGCGCGGCGGGCGCCGATCGTTGGAGCGTTTTTCCGGCGTCGCACGTGAAGCTCGAGCGCGCTCCCGGCGCGGAGGCGTTCGACGCGCGCTTGCTGCGTGGGGGCATCGTGGCGCGCAACACGGACGACGGCGCCGCGACGCAGCGCGTGCTCGCGGACCAAGGCGAGACCCGGCTGCGCGGGACTTTCGACGTCCGCATCGCCATCGAGGCGCCCGACGACGCGAACGCGTGGTCCGGCTGCGGCGACGATCCGTCGAGCTGGCTGCACGTCACGGTGCGCCGCGGAACGGTCGAGGTTCCCGCGGGCGACGCGGCGGGCGCGCGCCGCCTCGGGCCGGGAGACGAGGCCTTTCTGTGCGCCGGAGCGGCGCTCGAGCGTCGCGACGAGGCGGCGCTCGCACCGCCCGACCGCACGCAGGTCGGCGCCCAGACGCCCGAGACGAGCGCACCCGCGGCCGCCGAGCCCAAGCCGGTCCTTCGCGGGGTCGTCACATCGAACGGCGATCCGGTTCCGGCGTTCGAGGTCGTCGCGTTGCGCTCCGTCAGCCTTCCGCAGGTGGCGGACCCGCTCGCGCTGCGCTTCGAATCCGACGCGGGCGAGTTCGAGCTGCAGCGCGCCGACGCGGCTCGCGAGGGCCTCGAAGACGGCGACTACACGGTGTTCGTGAAGGCCGCGGGGTTCGCGGTCGCGCGCTTGGAGCTCACGGTCACGGCCGGCGCCGAGACGCAGAGCGCGCGCGTCGAGCTCGAGCGCGGAGCGCGCGTCGAGGGACTCGTCGTCGACGCGCAGAGCGGGCGGCCGATCGACGGCGCTTATGTGGTGTCCGAAACCGACTCGCAGCTCTCGGTGCTCTCGATCGCCCCGGCGCAGAACGAGGCATTCGCGCTGTCGACTGCGTCGCGCGTGGGCGGCGACTTCGCGCTCGAGCCGCTCTCGCGCGGCTCGCACTCGCTGCGCGCTTCGGCGCCCGGCTACGGGCCGACGTGGCTCGAAGTGCGCGACTTGACGCCGGGCGAAGCGCGCGCCGGACTGCGCTTCGCGCTGCGGCCCGCGGGTTCGCTCGCGGGCGTCGTGCTCGACGAGCACGAGCGGCCCGTGCAAGGCGCGCTGATCCTCGCGTCGACGACGGACTTCGAACGCAAGCGGCCCAACCTCACGTACGCGAACACACAAACCGACGCGGAAGGCCGCTACCGCATCGACAACCTCAGCGAAGGTGCGTGGGCGGCGCTGAACTTCGGAGTGCGGCCCGGCGCGATCGCGCCGGAGTACCGCTTCGCCCGCATCGTGTCGGGAGAGACCACCGTGCTCGACTTCCGTCCGACGCAGCAGACTCGCTCGCTCGTCGGGCGCGTGCTGAACGCCGACGGAAGCCCGGCCGCGGGCCGCACGCTGACGGTGGGCTCGAGCGAGGAATTCTCCGGCCCCGGCGATCCGAACTGGACGTCGACGAACACCGACGAGCACGGCGCCTACCGAGCGAGCGGGCTCGGCCCGGGACGCAAGCAGCTGTACATCTCCGGCGCAACTCCGGCGGAGATGATGAGCGTGGGAAGCGTCGAGATCGGGCTCGAACCGACGACGGAGCACGACGTTGTGCTCGACGGCGTCGAGCTGCGCGGGCGCGTGATCGACGGCGAGCGTTCGGAGCCCCTGGCCTTCGCGGTCGTGATCGTGGTCGACCGCACGAACGGCGACGGACGGTTCCAAGGCCGCGTGTTCGCGAGCGCCGACGGCGCCTACCGCTTCGGACACCTGCGGCCCGGCGTGTACGACGTGTTCTCCTACGCCACGCGCGGCGAGTACGGACAGGAACAACGGCTCGGACTGGTGGTGGACGGCTCGCGCGACGTCGAGAACCTCGACTTCACGCTGTTCGCCGGCGGTCGGATCGGCGTGCGCGTCGTCGACGGTTCCGGCGCGCCGCTCGCGGCCGAGTTGCGCTTCGTCGACGCCCAGGGCGCGCGCGTGCAGTTCTCCGAGAACGACCGCACGAGCGACGCGGGGCGCTCGACGGTGCACGGCGTGAAGCCCGGCGAGTGGACCGTGACCGCGCAGGCCGCGGGCTTCGCACCCGCCTCGAGCCGCGTCCTCGTGCAGGCCGGCGAGCGAGCCGAGGTCGAGCTCGTGTTGACCCGGCGCTGAAAAAACCTCGAACGGAGCGGAGGATCCGTCGAGGCTCGCGCACTCACTCGGCGTCCGCAGTCCGCTTCGAAGGTCCTTCGGAGCCCACGTCGCACCTCGAATCGCCCCTTCGCCCACCGCCATGAGTCAGAACCCCGTTGCCCTCGTCGCCGTCGCCGCCGTCCTCTCCGCCGCCGTCGGCGCCTCGGTCGCCCTGCTTCTCGGCGATCGCGGCGCGCCGCAGGCCAGCGCCGCGGCGGAGAACACGCCCCTCGACCGCGCGGCCTTCGACACCCTGCTCCAGCGCCAGTCCGAGATGGAGCGCTCCGTCGAAGCGCTGCGCACGCGCCTCGAGATGGCGCCGAGCGCCGAGTCGCGCAGCGCCGTGAGCGACGACGAAATCGCGAACGCGATCGAACGTTGGATGAGCGAGAACGCCGCGCGCGCCGGCGCCTTCGCCGCAGCGCCCGCGGCCGAGCCCGACACCGCAGCCGCGGCGCGGAGCCGCGAACGCACGCTCGCCGACGCGATCGCTCGCCTCACGGATCCGAACCTGAAGGACTCCGAGCGCCAGCGCATCTGGAAGGAGCTGTTCGAGTCCGGCCTCGGCGACCAGGTGCTCGCGGAGTTCGAATCGCGCGTCGAGCGCGAGCCGGGCAATGCGGACCTGCGCGTCGACCTCGCGAACGCCTACCTCCAGAAGCTCTTCACGGTCACGAGCGGTCCGGAGATGGGGGTGTGGGGCTCGAAGGCGGACAAGGCCTACGACGCGGCGCTCGCGATCGACGCGAACCACTGGGAAGCGCGCTTCGGCAAGGCCGTGTCGCTCTCGAACTGGCCGCCGTTCCTCGGCAAGCAACCCGAGGCGATCAAGAACTTCGAGCTGCTGATCGAGCAGCAGTTGCAGGCGCCGAAACAGCCGCAGTTCGCGCAGACCCACCTGATCCTCGGCAACATGTACTTGCAGATGGGCCAGAAGGACAAAGCGCTCGCCACGTGGCAGCAGGGCGCCTCGCTGTTCCCCGACAACGAAGCGCTGCGCAAGCAGCTCGAGCTCTCGGGCGGCTGAGCCGCAACTCACCGACTTCGCTGCGCGCCGAATCGCGACCTCCGAGGTTCGCGGTTCGGCGCTCGTCTTTCGGCGCCCGACCTTCAGCGCGAATCGATCAGCGGCGCTGCGACCAGCAAGCCGCGATGCCGTCGCGCAGCAGCGTCGAAGGCGCGAAGCCGAGCGAGCGCAGCTTCGTCGTGTCGGGCAGGCGGCGTTGCACGGAGCCCGGGGGCGCCGGCTGCGCGTCGATGCGCGGCTGGAAGCCGGTGACGTCGAACACGATCTGGGCGAGCTCGGAGATCACGGTCTCGATCGACGAGCCGATGTTGATGAGGCCGCCCTCGGCCATGCGTCCGTCGAGCACGCCGTCGAGCACACAGGTCAGCGCGCGGCCGCAGTCCTCGGCGTACAGGAACGAACGCGTCTGTTCGGGCCCGTACACCGGGAACGGATCGACGCGCTGGCGCGCGCGCGCGAGGAACTCGGGGATCACGTGGGTCGGGCCCATGCGCGGTCCGTAGACGTTGTGGAAGCGCACGACGACCGGCGCGAAGCCGCCCTCGCGCGCGGCGCCGAAGAGCGCGGATTCCCCGGCGATCTTGCTCGCCGCGTAGGACCAGCGCGGGAGCGCGACGTCGTCGATCGTGAGCAGCACGTCCTCGGGAGTCGGAACCGGCACGTAGCCGCGGTCGACGCCCGCGGCGTAGTTCTCGCTCGAGGACGCGAAGAACACGGTCCTGCAGCCGGTCGCGAGCGCGTGGTCGAGCACCGCGAGCGTAGTGCGCATGTTGACCGCCATCGTCTCGTAGGGATGGTCGGTGACGTAGCGCACGCCGACGATCGCCGCGAAGTGGAAGATCGCGTCGAACGCGCCGTCGAGCAGCGCGGGATCGCGCGCGAAGTCGCCGCGCACCGCCTTCAAGCGACCCGAACTCCGCTTCGCGAGCTCGTCGAGGTCCTCGAAGCCGCCTTTGCTGCCGCTGTCGACCGCCACCACGTCGTCGCCGCGCGCGAGCAGCGCTCGCACGAGCTCGAAGCCGATGACCCCCGCGCCGCCGGTGACCAACATTCGCATCCGATCAGCCTTTCTTCACCGGCGCGGGCGCCGCCTTGGGGTAGTCGCCGCGGCCGTAGACCTCGAGCGCGATGCCGCGGCGCGCGAAGTCCGCAGCGCACGCGTCGACGACCATGTTCCACGGGTCGACCACGATCGCGCCCGCCTTCAACTCGGCCTTGAGCAGGTCGGCGAGGAACGGACGGTAGAGCGGATCGGGCAGACAGATCACGACGATTTCGGCGCCGCGCAAGGCGCTCTTCGCGTCCTGCGTGACCTTCACTTCCGGGAGTTCGTCCCAGTGCGTCACGAGCGGGTCGTAAGCGGCCACCTCGCAGCCGCGCTGGAGCAGCGCGCGCGCGACGATCTCGCTCGGCGTGCTGCGCGTGTCGTTGACGCCCGGACGGTAGGTGACGCCGACGATCGAGGCCTTCTTGCCCGTCAGCGCGCCCGCGAAGTGCTTCTCGATCCACTCGACCGCGCGCAGCGGCATGCGTTCGTTGGTCAGGATCGCACGGCGCGAGAAGGGCATCTCCGCCGTGAGTCCGAGCAACTTCTCCGCGCCGTACGCGGCGAGCAGCGCGTCCTTCGTCAGGCAGTAACCGCCGACACCGAGCCCCGGCAGCATCATGTTGTCGTGGGTTCCCTTGCGGACGCGCACCGACTTGATCACGTCGAACAGGTCCACGCCCGCGCCCTCGGCGAGCTTCGACCATTCTTCGATGAAGGCGATGTTGGTGGCGCGGTAGCTGTTCTCGAGCAGCTTCGCCATCTCCGCCGCGCGCGTCGACTTGTGGCGCCACAGCGGGAACTGGGCCGTGTTCACGTACAGCCCGAGGAAGTCGCGCGCCGCGTCGGCGCTCGCCGCGTCGACGCCCGCGTACGCGCGCCAGAAGTTGTTCACCGAGTCGAGATAGTCCGGACCGGGCATCACGCGCTCGTAGCAGTACGCGAGCTTCGGCGGATTCGCCTTCACGTCGACGCCTTGCTTCGCCTGGCCCTCGCAGAGCGCGGGATACAGCACGCGATCGCACGTTCCGATCGGCAACGTGCTCTCGACGGTGACCAGGATGCCGGGCCGCATGTGCGCGCCGACCATGCGCATCGCCGCGGCGTAGCCTTCGGTCGGCACGCTGAGCTTCTCGGTCTGACCGGCCGCGCGCTGTACGTCGAGGTTGATGCACGACACGACGATGTCGGCGAGCGAGATCAGGCGCGGGTCGACGCCGCCGACGAGGTTCTTCGAGTCGAGGCAGGCCTCGCGGATCACGCGCTCGAGGCTGGGATCGTTCGCGTAGGTCGGCGAGCGTCCCGCGTCGAGCGCGCCGGACTTCTCGCGGCCCGCGGCGTCGTCGCGGTCGAGCCCGATCACGAAGAACAGGCGCGAGCCGCCCTGCTCCGCGCGCGCCAGGTTGCCGGCCACGGCGGTGCCGACGAAGCCCAGCCCGAGCACGAGCACGACTTGCTGCCCGGCGCCGCGCGCCGCGGCGACGCGCTGTTCGATGCTTTGGTAGTCCACGGTGACGGTGTTCCTCGGGGGAGCGCGGCGCGCGCCGATGTCGAGGCGGCGCCGGTGACGATTCGAACGGAGATGAGCGGGGAAGCAGACGAAGGAAGGCGCGGAACGCGCGGCGCCGGCGCTCGAGCGACGCGCTACAGCTCCATGCCGAGGCGCAGCTTCGTGCCGTTCTTCAGCTTGTACCAGCCGACCTTGAAGCCGTCCCACACGGTCACGCCGGGCACGGCGAAGGGCACGTGGATCGGCACTTCCTTGACCCTGAAGCCGGCGTGCAGCGAGCGCAGCAGCAACTCGCTCTCGATCTCGTAGCCGCGCGAGGTCAGCGTCAGCTTGAAGAGCTTCTCGGCCTTGAAGGCGCGGAAGCCCGACTCGGTGTCGGTGAGCCAGCGCCAGGTGACCAGGAAGGAAATGCACTTCAGGCCCCAGTTGCCGAACTTGTTGATCCGCGAGGTGCGCAGCGTTCCGAGCATGCGCGATCCGACGACCATGTCGACCGCGCCGTCCTGGAAAGGCGCCAGGAGCACCGGAATCTCCTCGGGCAGGTGCTGACCGTCGGAATCCATCACGATCACGATGTCCGGCTTCAGCTCCTTGGCCGCGTTCACGCCCTTGATGAGCGCGAAGCCCTTGCCGCGGGTCATCTCGGGCTCGGGGACGATGGCGCCGGCGGCTCGCGCGGCGGCGGCGGTTGCGTCCTTGGACGCGTCCGCGGTGACGATCACATGATCGACGAACGGCTTGGTGCGTTCGACGATCGCTGCGATGCCCTGTTCCAGATTGTAGGCCGGGAGGACCGCTACGACCCTGTGCTTGTTCACCATGAGGGGGGATCGGGGCTCTCTTCGAATCGAGGGGCGAAGATTCTAAAGGACCCGCGATCGGGCGCATAGCGTGCGGAACTCGCGGCGGAGCCGTTGTCGGCGGCGCGGTCCGCGAGCGCTCGCGGGAGTACGAGCGCCTCCGACTTCGCGTCGAACTCCGCTCGTTCGACGGACTTCGCCGCGCCTTCGGCCCACATTGCCCGAGGCGCAGGGTGGAGCCCGACGGTTGCGCTGGGCTACACTCCGCGGCCAAAACACCGCTCACCTGCGCTGCCTCCGACCCTCGGGCGCGCGCACGACCGCGCCCTCCTCGCCGCCCCATCCGCGATCATGTCCGCCCCGCAAACGATGACGCCGCCTCAGACGACGATCGAGTTCAACTACCAGGGCAAGCAAGTCAGCCTGCCGCTCCTCCAAGGAACGGAGAACGAAGTGGCGATCGACGTGCGCAACCTGCGCGCGCAGACCGGCCTCATCACCTTCGACCCCGGCTACGCGAACACGGGCTCGTGCAAGAGCGCGATCACCTTCATCGACGGTGAAGCGGGCATCCTGCGCTACCGCGGCTACCCGATCGAGAAGCTGGCCGAGCGCAGCACGTTCCTCGAAACCGCCTGGCTGCTCATCCACGGCGAGACGCCGAGCCAGCCGGAGCTCGAGTCGTTCCGCGCCGAGATCACGCGCCACACGCTGCTGCACGAGAACTTCGCGCGCTTCTTCTCGGCCCTGCCGAAGGACGCGCACCCGATGCCGGTGTGCGCGGCCGCCGTCGCGGCGATGGCGACCTTCTACCAGGAGCCCGAGAGCGACGACACGATCCACAAGACCGTGATCCGCCTGCTGGCGAAGATGCCGACGATCGCGGCCTACTCGTACAAGCACTACATCGGCCAGCCGAACA
>CALFYL010000338.1 GCA_937952135.1 uncultured Planctomycetia bacterium | reverse complement strand
GGCTTCGCGGGCGCGTGCCACGCGACCCACACGCGGCCTTCGCCGTCCGCCGCGACCGCGCCTCCGCCCTGGATGCCGTGGTGCTCGCCGATCACGTTGCGCGGCGGCTCGAACGCCGAACCTTGTTCGTCGAGCCGCGTGTAGTACATCGCCGCGGGCGCGTCGGCGCCGGGGAGCCCGTTCCACGCGACGTGGACACGCCCGCCGCGGCCGAGCGTTAGTTGCGCACACGACGCAGGACTCGACGCACGAGTCCGCGACTCGTCCGTGGTGATTCGCAGCGCTTCGCCGAAGCTCTTGGCGCCGTCGTTCGAACGCACGTAGTGAAGGTCTCCGCGTTCAAGGGGCCCGCGGAACACGACGACGTGCACGGCGCCGCTCGAGTCGACCGCCGCGCGCGGCTGCAGCCCGTCGAGCGGCGCGCGTTGCGGCGTGACCGTCGGTGCATCGGAGCTGGCGACGGCCGGGGCTGCGAGGACGAGGCAGGCGAGTAGGTTGGGCATCGAGTGTCGGTGGGGCAGGAGGGAGAAGGCGGAAGGTAGCGCTGCTCCCGCGCACGGCCGAAAGCGTTGCAGAGATTCCGGCGCGAACCGCCGTGGCGCAGTGGCCGATCGACGACCGCCCGCGTTCCGGCCGCGAAAACCTGTCACAATCGGCCCCACGACGGGAACAGCTTTGCATGAAGCAAGATCTCGAAGCCTTGTTCCTGGCCTGGCGCGACGGGCGCGACGTCGCCGCGCTCGGCGAGCTGTTCGACTTGGCCGCGCCGCCGTTGTCCGCCCTCGCGCGGCACCTCTCAGGCTCGCGCGACGATGCCGCGGACCTCGTGCAGTCGACGTTTCTGACCGCGATGGAGCGCGCCGCAAGCTTCGAGCGCGACCGCGCCGTGCTCCCCTGGCTCGCGGGCGTGCTCGCGATGCACGCGCGGAAGCTCCGCGAGCGTCGCGCGCGCAGGCCGGTGCTCGAGCCGGTCGAGCGCGCGAGCGAGCACACGCCGGAACGCGAGCTCGGCCAGCGCGAATTCGCAGCGGCTGTCGATCGCGCCGTCGCGGAGTTGCCGCCGAGCTACGCTCAACTCGTGCGACGCCACGTCGTGGACGGCTTGCCGCCCCGCGAACTCGCGCGCGAACTCGGGCTCAACTCGGCCACGGCGCGCGCACGCTTGCACCGCGGGTTGAAGATGCTCCGGCGCGCGCTTCCCGCCGGCTTCGGCGGGACGGCGTGGGCCGCATCGCGCGAGCTTGCGCACGTGCGGTCCGCCGTGCTCGCGCGCGGCGCGCAGATCGCGGGCGTTCCGATCGCCGGCGCCGTCGGCGGGCTCTCTTTGGCGTGGCTCGCGCTCCTGCTGTTGGTGCTCGCGGGGCTCGGCTGGCTGGCGTCGGAGGGACTCGAGCGACGTGGAGCGGCCGCGGCGCCGCTGGCCTCCGCCGACGGAGGCGCGCCCGTCGACGAACGCGAACTCGCGAGCGCGCCGACCCCCGTGAGCACCGAGGTCGCCGGCGCCGTCGGCGAGCCTACGGAGGAGCGCCGCGTCGAAATCCCGGCCGCTTCGGGCCACCCGTCGACTCGCGAGCCGAAGCGCCTCGCCACTCGGGCCGCTTCGATCACCGGGCGCTTGCTCTGGCCCGATGGCGCGCCGGCCTCGGGAGTCTCGCTGACCCTGCGCAGCGCAGCGGCGGGCGGCGCGCGCACGGAGAGGCAAGTGGGACCTTCGGGCGGCGACGGCGGCTACTCGATCGAACTCGACGAGCTCGGCCCCGAACCGCTCGCGCTCGCGGCGAACGTCGACGGCCACGCGCCGCTCGAGTGGCTGTTCGCCCCGCTCGAACCCGGTCGAACGCTCGAACTCGGAGCGGTGCGGTTCGAAGTCGCCGGCGGCCTTGCCGTCCGCCTCGTCGACGCGGTGGGTGCGCCGCTGCGCGACGGTTGGAGCGTGCGGGTCGAAGCCGATGACGCGAGCCTCTCCGGCTCGTCGCGCTTTCGCCAGCCGTTTCGCGCGAGTGCGAGCTTCGACGATCCCTTGCAGGCGTTCGTCGTGACGAACGCTCCGCCGGCGCTGCTCACGGTTCACGCGCGCCACACTTCCGGCGTGAGCGCGAGCGGCTCGGCGACGGTTCACGCTTCCGAACTCGCCGAGTTTCGGCTCGTGTACCGCGGTCCCGATCCCGCGCAGCGAGTCACCGTTCGCCTGAGCGGCGCGCATCTCTCGCGGCGATTTCCTCCCGCGGCGGACAAGCTCGTCTTGCGCGCTCACGGTCAGCCTCCGCGTCCATTTACGGGTTCGTACTCCCCCGCGACGGCCAGCTACTCGCTCGACGGCGTTGAGCCCGGTGCGTACGAGGTCGTGCTCTCCGACGAACGCTACGAGCCGCAGACACTGCAAGGCGTTTCGCCCGGCGACGTGGTGAAGCTCCCGGCTCGCGGCGCCGCGGCGTTGCGCGTTCGGATCGTCGACGAGAACGGCGCCGAGCTGGATCTCGCGTACTCGCTCGCCGTGACGTGCGTAGTTCCGCAGCAGACCACGAACGCGTTCGAACTGCAGAAGGAGCGCGATCCGCGCCCCGAGGGCGGCGTGTTTCGCGGGATGATTCCGGGTGTCGACATGGAGCTGAGCCTGCGGATCGCCGGCGCCGCGCCCACGGCACGGTTCGTCCCCGCGCTCGCCGCCGGCGAAGTGCGCGAACTCGTGCACCGGCACGAAACGTCGCGCTCGATCCGCGGCCGCGTCGTCGACCCGCACGGCGCAAGTTCGCTCGAAGGCGTGCTCGTCGAACTCACGCGCGGCTCCCTCGCGGGCCACGCTCGCAACTCCGCGCAGAGTCTGATGACGTCGGCCGGACAGGTTCCTCCCCGCGATCGTTGGACAAGCACCGACCGCGAAGGGCGCTTCGAATTCGAGGGGCTCGCGAGCGGCCCATGGACGGTGCGCGCGAAGTGGGGCCCGCACCTGCGGGTCGATCGCGTGCTCGAAGTCGGAGCGACGCCGACCGCGCTCGAACTCGAACGGCCCGCGCACGGCGAACTTTTTGGGCGCCTGCTCGTACCCACCGGAGTCGACCCACGCGCTGCGTCGCTCGCCGTCATGTCCTTCGCGAACGGAGCGACGTCGACGTTCTTCGACGAGCACGCCGTTCTCGAGAAACTCGACGAGCAGGGCCGCTTTCGAATCGGCCCGCTGCCGCTCGGCGCCTGCCATCTGAGCCTGATCCCGCCTCCGAGTCTGGCTGGCACGACGAGCCTGAGCTCGAGCCTCGCGCTCGGAGAGTTCCAGGTGCGCGCCGGCGAGCCGGAGGAGGTCGAGGTCGATCTGCGTTCGAGCTACCCCGCAAGCGTGAGAGTGCGCGCGGAGATCGACGGCGAGCCGGCGGCGCGCGATTTCGTGGAACTCGTTCGCGAAGGCGAACTCGAGATGGGTCCGGAAGTCGTCCGTCGCAATGTCCAAGCAATCGAGAGCCGTGGCTCGCACGGCGTGCGGTTGGACGCGGAAGGGCGTGGTCTGCGCCAAGGCGTGCGCCCCGGAGCGGTGCGCGCCTGGTTGTTCGATCGCGACGGGACTTGGGCGTGGCGCAGCGAGGGCGCGAAGGCGATCGCGGCGGGCGCGGAGGCGGAAATCGAGATCCGGACGGCCACGTACGAGCGCGATTTGAACCTCGTCGACACCGCGAACGGCCAGCCGCTCGCGAACTTCGAGTTCGAGCTTCGCACCGAAGGACCGCGCGGCGACCACGTTGCGTTGCGACGCACGGACGCCGAGGGCCGCGTGCGGCTGCGGCTGCCGGCGCAACTCACTCGCTTCGCGGCGCCGGGCGCTGCTGCGGCCAGCGTGGTGTGGGGGCCCGGCGAACAGCCGCTGGTGCTGCGCCTTCCTCGCGGCGGTTGAACCGGGGGAGTGCGCGCCGACGAAATCCGCGGCAGCGGTGTGCGGTGCGCAGCGAAGTGGGGTAGCTTCCGCGACGGCCCACCGTGAATCGTTTCCCGCCTTCGCTGCACTTGCTCGGCGTGTGCGCCGCTTGCGCCTTCGCCGCGGCGCTCGCGTTCCGCTGGAGCGCTTCGAGCGCGCCGCCGCTGCCTTCGACGACGGACGCGACGCAGGCTGCGCCGAGTTCGTGGCTCGAGAGCAAAGTTCGTCTCGACGCGCCGAAGCCCGATGTCCTCGACGAGGCGCTCGCGCTCGCTGCGCCGTCGCATTCGGCGCCCTTGGACGGGAGCGGGACTGGCGAGCTCGATCCCGGTGTGACGCTCGTCGCCCGTTTGCGGTCGGGGCACGGACCGTCCGTCGAGGTGGACGTGTCCGTCGCGGCCGCCGCCGAGGGCTATCGGATGCGCTCGCCCGAGCGCGGCGTTCGCAATGTCACGCGCCGAGTCCAAGACGCGCCGCGCGAGTTGCTGCTCGCGGAGTCCGGCCGCACCGATGGCGAGGGCCGCGTCGCGATCGACGTCACCGGATGTTTGGAGCTGGGCGAGCCCGAGCCGGTCTCGGTGCTGTGGGTCCGCGCGACAAAGTCGGGTGCGGTGCTGGCCGAGTTCGACGTGCCGTTGCCGGACAACGCGCGCCCGCCGCCTTCGACCGCGCGTATCGAGATCGCCGTCGAGCTCGCGCTCGAGTCGACGTGCGCCGTGAGCGGCACGGCGCGCACGGCGGACGATCCGGCGCTGCGCGTCGGCGTCGCGCTCTTCGAGGCCGCGGGCGGCGTGCCCGACTTCGGTGCGACCGCCTACGCGACTCCCGCGGTCACGACGAACGGTTTTCGGTTCAGCGTCGAGTGCGAGCGCGAGTCGCTGCTGCTCGTGTACGCCGACGGCTACCGCTCGAAGCGGATGCCGCTCCCCGCGGGATTCAGCGGCGATGTCGGCGAGATCAAGCTCGAACGCGGTCCCGAGCGGTTCGGCGATGGGGAAGAGAAGGCGCTCCCGGTGCTGCTGATCGTGGACGTGAACGGCCAGCCCGCCAGCGAAGTCGTGTTCCGTGCGCTAGACGCGGCGGCGCGCCGGCTTCCGAACGAGGACTTCCGAACCGACCGCCAGGGCCGCGCCGTCGTCTGGATGGCGCCGAATCGCCCGTACACGCTCGAGTTCGCGCTACCCCGGCTGGAATCGGGAGAGTTCGTCTTCGCCCAGCGCCACGTCTTCGGTCCGAGCCCCCGCAAGCCGCACGTGCTCCACCTTCAACTGTGACCGCGGCTCATTCGACGTCGAGTACGGCCTCCAGGTACTCGGCCGGGATGACGAGCGCGCGCGAGCTCGTGTTGAGCTTCTCGAGCAACGCCTTCAACTCCGCGTGCAACGCGTCCTGTCCCGCGGAGTCGAGAGCCGCGAAGGCCTTGAACGTCGGCCCGTAGAAGCGCCGGAACACGTCGAGGAAGTGCTCGGGCGAGCGGTAGCGGAACACGAACTCGAGCCGGCGGGCGCGTACGAGCCGCGCGCGGCCGTCGAAGAGCTCGCGAAGGCCGCTCTCGACGCCCCAGCGCGTCGGCGGGTTCAGTCCCGGCGGCGGCGGCGCGAAGCGCGTCACGGTGCGGAGCATCTGGCCGATGAAGCCTTCGGGCGTCCAGTTCGCGAGCGCGATGCGACCGCCCCGCGCGCAGACGCGCGTGAGTTCGCGCGCGGCCTGCGCTTGATCGGGCGTGAACATCACGCCGAAGGTCGACAGCACGAGGTCGAAACGCGCGTCGTCGAAGGGCAGCGCCTCGGCGTCGCCGGGCACGAACTCGATCTCGAGTCGGTCGGCCTTCGCGCGTTCGGCGGCGCCGCTCAGGAGCGCGGGCACGTAGTCGACGCCCGTGACCTCGGCGTACCTCCGCGCGGCCGCGAGACTCGCGTTGCCGTTGCCGCACGCCACGTCGAGCACGCGGCTGCCCGGCTGGAGATCCGCGCTCTCGCACAGGCGCTCGCCGACGATCTGCAGCGTCGCGCCGATCACGGCGTAGTCGCCGGACGTCCACATCGCTTGTTGGCGCGCTTTGAGGGCCGGAATGTCGAGCCCTTGGCCGCCGAGACCGGCGCCACTGGCGGATGCGTTCATGCTGGTGGAATGCGGGTTCATGCTTCGTACTCGCGAGTGCGACGGGCAGCGGGCTAGCAGTTCGGGATCGGGCGCCGCGTGCGAGGTTTCGTTCGCACGCGGCGCCCTCGGTGTCGGGAGGGTCGTTTCAGGCCGCGATCAAGGCGCCCAGGTCACGCGCAGCGCGTTCGTCAGGTTGAACGTGCTGCCGCAGCTCACCGCCGACGGATCGCGGTACCACGCCTGGTAGTAGCGCGTCATGCCGGCCATCACCGGGAGGCCTGCGTCGCTGATGCGCACGTCGCCGGTCTGCGGATAGCTCGCGAGGCCGGCCGGATCGCACGCCTTCAGCCCGATGCGCGTCGAGAAGCCGTTCACACAGCGCAGGCCGTTGCCGAAGGCGAACGGGGCCGACGCCTGCATTCCTTGGAAGAACAGGCAGGCGACATTCGCAGGCAGGTACGACGCGGTGAGGCTCGCCGTGTCCTGGCTCACGCTCGCCGTGCCGCCGAAGGTGAGCAGTCCGCCCGCCGCGTGCGCGGAGTTGCCGCATCCGTGACCGTAGTCTCCATCGTTTCCGCACGGGCAGTTCAATCCGCCGGTGTCGGTCTGGCACACCGTCTCCACGTCGTTGGTGCAGCCTTGGTAGAGCGCGCCGATGATGTCGAAGCCGTTGTTCGCCGAGCCGTACGAGAACGCCGCGAGGTACGTCCCGTGCGGGCCGCCCGACGAAGCCATCGAGTGGACCGACGGGTCCGCTTCCGGCGCCGGGCTGCCGCCGATGGGCTGCGGGGCTTCGCACGCGACGAGCTCCGAGCCATCCCAGTAGTAGCTGCGCGCGTAGACCTCGAATTGTTGTTGCAGCGGCATGTCGATCTCGTCGAAGGCGACCAGGAAACGCTCGCCGTCCGAGTCGATCGCCGGAGCGCGCTGCGAGTCGTACCAGCGCGATGACGGGTAGTCGCCGATCAGGTTGGTCTCGCCGAGCACCGTCGAACCCTGCAACACCGCCGCGATCACGTCGTGGTCGCCGAAATCGCGCTCGAAGGCGATGGCGTAGGTCCGCGGCGCGCCCGGGACCTCGGGGTCGAGGATCGTCGACACGACCGGGTTCGTCTCGTCCAGATTCGAATCCGCGACCGGGAACATCGGCGTCACGATCGTGCCGCCCCAGGAGAGCTGCGCCGCGTAGATGTCGTGGTCGAACGCCGCGTACCGGTGTTGCCAGACCACGGTCCAGACCGAGGGGTTGCCGGAGGTCTCGAGTCCCATCGAGTTCGAGATCGTCGGCAGGCCGTGCCATTCGTTCGTGTTCTCGATCTTGAAGATGCTGCCCATCGCTCCGTTGTGCGACACGACGCGCGCTTCGATGTCGAGGTCGGTCGCCGAGTTGTAGCGCTGCCACACCACGCAGAAGTTGCTCGACAGGCCGAAGTAGGGATCGCCGCCGACGTCGGGCCAGTTGCGGTATGCGCCGTCGACCGGGGTGACGTTGAACTGCGAGCCCGTGGTCGCGCCGCCGGGCTGCACGAAGCGTCCGCGGATCTCCGCGACGCCCGAGGCCGGCACGGCCGCCGCGCACACGAGGAACTGGTCGGAGAAGTTGTTGTTCGCGATCTTCGGCGTCGTCCACAGGTCCGTCGTGAAGTCGATCGTCACGTATCCGGGCAGCACCTGATAGTTGCCCGTCGCGAGGCGCACGTACACGTCGTGGTCGGTCTGGCTCCAGATCGAGCTGAAGACGATGCCCCAGCGGTCGGTGCTGACGTCGTAGGAAACGTCGGACTGGAGGTCGTGCTGCGATGTGTTCGCCGCGGTGTACATCGTAATCAAGGGATCGATCACGAGCGGGAACTGCGCGCGTGCGACGAAGTTCGCCGGCACGCGCAGCTCGATGGCGCCGTCGACGAGCACGCTGTCGAGGTCGATGCGCTGGCCCGCGGCGTCGAGCGCGAAGGCCTGGCCGTAGTCGATGCGGCCGAGTTCGTTCTCGAAGCGCAGGGTCGTGCCGAGATCGCTCGCCGCGAGCTCACTGGCGAGGTTCATGCGCACGACGAGGTCGCCGCCCGCTTCCGGGAGCGCGCCGCGGCTCTCGAACACGAAGCGCTGCTCGAGCGAGCGCGTCGTCAGCTCGTACAGCTCGACGAAGGCGCCGCGGTCGATGCGCACCGTCGAGCCTTCGCGCTTCGCGCTCGTCGGCGTCGCGGTCTCGAGGAGCGAGTCCCCGAGGCGCGCGTGGTCGGCGCGCAGCTCGAGCGGGAAGTTGCGCGGCGCCTCGGCGCCGAAGTACGGCACGATCGTCGCGCCGTCGGGGCCGAAGCGCGCCTTGTAGGTCGCGCCGCGCACCCAGAGCCGGCCGTCGCCGGGCTCGTCGAACAGGAGCTGGTCGCCGAGCGCCGTCGCCGCGGCCGCGAGCACCTCGGCGGACGGCTCGGCGTGAGCGTGCGCCGCGGCGGTGTCGGCGCCGTCGGCCTCGGGCGCCGGACGGAGCAGGCTGGCGTCGAAGACCTGCGCCGGCGCCGCGGAGGCGAGGAGAGCGCCGGCGGCGAGCGCCAGAAGACGCGAAGAGGGGCGCAAAGCCGGGCGCCGGAATCGGAACGTGGAGAGAGTCGATTGGAAGTGCATGACGTGTCGGAGATGAACAAACGGATGTGGAGCGACCCGCTCGGCGCGACGCGGCGAGCGGAAGGGTCCTCCTCCGCTTCGATCTGCACGCCGTGGCTGTCCGTCGACAGGAATTCCGCCACTCCTTCCGGGTCCTCCGTTCGAAGGGCGCGCTCCCGCTCCTCGACTCGCTGCCCCGGCGTCGTCGACGCCTGTGCGACCCGATTCCATTTCGCGCTTGCCTGTGAAAGAATGCGGGGTGCTCCACGCCCCTTCGGAACCTTGCCATGAGACTCCCGGACAACGACCCGCGGCTCGCCCGCCTGCGCGCCGGCGACACCGAAGCGCTCTCCAGCTTGCTCGGCGAGCTCACGCCCACGCTCGTGCGGCGCATCGAGCAACGCCTCGACCCCGCGCAACGCCAGCGCTTCGAGCCGCTCGACATCGTTCAGGACGCGCTGCTCGAGGCGACGCAGCGCTTCCAGGAGTGGTGCGTGCAGGACCGCTATCCGTTCCAGGTCTGGCTGCGGCTGCTGTCCGCGCAGGCGCTCGCGCGCGCGCTGCGGCGCCACCACGGCGCGCAGATGCGCAGCGCGGCGCGCGAGCAGGCCCTCGATGCGGACGGCGGGAGCGGCGCGTCGAGCTTCGCGGCGGACAGCGCGAGGCAACTGATGGCGAGCCACACCTCGCCGACCCAGGCCGCGCGGCGCTCGGAGCTGCGCGAGCGCGTGCTCGCGGCGATGGAGGAGCTCGACGAGCTCGACCGCGAGGTGCTCGCGATGCGCACCTTCGAGCAGCTCACGAACGACGAGGTCGCCAGCGAGCTCGGACTCGACAAGTCGGCCTCGAGCAAGCGCTTCACGCGCGCGCTGCAGCGCATCCGGCCGGCGCTGCGGGCCTTCGAGCCGAGCGAGATCTTCGCGCTGCAATGAACGCCGCGCCCCTGACGCTGGAGAGCGCGGTCGAAGCCTTCGTCGAAGCGCGCCGCTCCGACGCGACGCTCGACTCGCGGCGCTTCGCCGAGCGCTATCCCGACCTCGGCCAAGAGCTCGTCGAGACCCTCGAAGCGCTGCAGCGCGTCGAGCAGGTCTTCGCGCCGGCGCCGGAGCAGATCGGCAGCTTCCGGCTCGTGCGCGAGCTCGGCCGCGGCGGCATGGGCGTCGTGTACGAGGCCATCGAAGCTCCGCTCGAGCGACGCGTGGCGCTCAAACTGCTGCCGCGCGAGTTCCTGGGAAGTTCCGCGGCCTGCGTGCGCTTCCAGCGCGAGGCGGCGCTCGCGGCGCGTCTCGAGCACGAAGGCATTTGCAGGGTGTACGGCGCCGGCGTGCTCGACGGGCAGCCGTGGATCGCGCTGCAACACATCGAAGGCCAAACGCTCGGGCGCAGGATCGCGAGCGCGCGTTCGGAGGGCCACGGACCCCTGCGCTTGCCGGGTGAGCCGTTTTCCGACCCGTGGCGAGCCGTCGCGGCGTGCGTGGCGCGCATCGCCCGCGCGCTCGCCGCCGCGCACGCGCAGGGCGTGCTCCACCGCGACGTCAAACCGGCGAACGTGATGGTGACCGAGGCGGGCGCGCCGGTGCTGCTCGACTTCGGTCTGGCGCTCGAGCGCGACTCGAACGCCTCGCGCCTCACGCGCACAGGCGAGCTCGCCGGAACGCCGGCCTACCTCGCGCCGGAGCTGATCGCCGGCGAGATCGCGCACCCCGATGCGTTGTGCGATGTCTACGCGCTCGGGGTCACGCTGTTCGAGTGCTTGACCCTGGCGGCGCCGTTCCAAGCCCCCACGCGCGCCGCGCTCTACCGCGCAGCGGTCGAGAGCGACGCGCCCGACGTGCGCCGCAAGGTTCCCGATGCGCCGCGCGATCTCGCGGTGATCGTCGCGACGGCGCTGCGCCGCGAGCGGGGGCTGCGCTACGCGAGCGCCGAGAGCCTCGCGCTCGACCTCGAGGCCTTCGTCGAGCACCGGCCGATCGCCGCGCGGCCGATCGGGCCGTGGGGGAGGCTCGTGCGCTGGGCGCGGCGCGAGCCACGGCAAGCTTTGCTCAGCGCCTCGCTGGCGGTCGCCGGCGTGGTTGCGGCGCTGAGCGCGAGCGCGATGCTCGCTTCGCGCGAACAGGTGCGCGCGAGCGAGCTCGCGCAGCGCACGCGCGCCGTCGACGAAGCGCTCTTCGACTCGTACTTGCACCTGAGTGCGAAGCGACGCGAGGAGGCGCTCGCGGGATTCGAGCGCGTGCTCGAGATCGCGCCGGAGAGCGACGAGGCGCGGGTGGGCGCCGTGCTCGCTCTGTTGCGGCTCGGGCGCGCTGCCGAAGCGCTCGAACGCCTCCGCGACGCGCCGTCGACGCGCGCGCACGACGCGTTGCGCGCCCTGGCCGTCGGCGAACCGCCGCGGCTCGAGGACCCGCCCTGGCTCGCGGAGGCGTCGGCGCACGAGCTGTTCATCGACGGCGAGCGCCTGCGCCTCGCGGGCGAGCGCCGTCCGCTGAGCGAGCAACGCGCGTGGATGCAGCGCGCGCTCGCGCGCTACGACGAAGCCGTGTTGCGCTCGCCGCGGGCGCACGCGCTCTACCACCAGCTTCGCGGCTGGGCCGCCGCGAGCGCGGGCGACGTGGAGGCCGCGCGCTCGGCGGCGAACGCGCTCGCGAATCTGTGGCCCGATTCCGCCGTCGCGCTCCACCAGGCGGGTTCCTCGCTCTCGACGCTCGATGCGCGCGCGTCGCTGCCGCTCCTCGAACGCGCCGCGCGGCTCGACCCGAAGCGGGCGGCGACGTTTCAGTGCATCGGCGTCGCGCACTTCCAACTCGGAGAGCTGGAGGCGGCCCGCGCGCCGCTCGCGCGTGCGCTCGAGCTGGAACCGCGCAACGCGTTCGCGCACAACGCGCTCGCTTGCGTCTTCGGGGCGCTGGGTTGCCGCGACGAGCAGCGCGCGGAGCTGCAAGCGGCCTTCGCGTCGGATCCGACGCTGCTGCCGGTGCTCAGCAACCTCGCGCTCGTCGAGTGGGAGGCGGGCGAGGTCGAGTCGGCGGCCGCCACGCTCGAGCGCGTGCTCGAGCTCGACCCGGGCCTGCGCGCGCAACGCCAGTTCTACGCGCAGGTGCTCCATGCACTCGGACGGCCGGAGGCGGGGCGCGACCAGTACGCGATCGCGCTCGCGAGCGCGCCGCGCGAAGCGGAGCTGTGGATCGAGTTCTCCAAGCACTGCATCGCCGCGGGCGAACCCGAGGACGCGGTCGAAGCCGTCGAGATCGCGCGTGCACTGGACCCGCGCTTTCCCGACCTCGAATCCGACGCGGCGATGGCGCGGGCGGCGCTCGAAGAGAGTCGAAGGCGGGCCGGCGAGTTCTGAGCGAGCGCGGCGCGCGCGAAGTCAGACGAGTACGGCGGTGAGGGCGCCGCAGGCCAGGATTCCGAGCGTCGCGACGATCACCTGCACGCGCAGGCGCGGCGCCGCGAGCACACCGACGATCGCGCACTTGGTGAGCGTGTTCGCGACCGCGGCCGTGGTGATCGCGCGCACGGCGAGGTCCGGGTCGCTTCCGCCCTTGGCCGCGCGCGCCATCGACAGGGCGATCGCGTCGACGTCGGTGAGACCCGCGAGCGCGGCGACGATGTAGATGCCGCTGCTGGGCGCGTTGCGGTTCACGACCGCGACCACGCAGAGCACGGCCGCGAAGAACGCGGCGAACTTGATCGCGGCGGTCAGGCTGAAGGGGTTCTTGAGCGGAATGCTCACCTCCGAGCGCGCGGAGTTCGCGCGGCGGTAGCTGATGGCGGCGGCGACGGCCGCGGCGGCGGCCATGGCGCCCATGCCGACCGCGACGCGCGGAACGAGCGGTCTGTGCACCAGCGCGACCTCGACGACGATGCGCACGAACATCGTGCTCCACGCGAGCATCAGCCCGCTGAGCAGCGCCGCCTCGGCGGGCAGGCTGGCCTTGATCTCGCGGCTGCGGCGCGAGAGCGAGAGCGTGACCGCGGTCGAAGAGACGAGCCCGCCGAGCAGACCGGTTAGCGTCGTGCCCTTCGTCGCGCCGATCCAGCGCGAGAGCAGGTAGCCGAGGAACGAGAGCGCCGAGATGAGGATCACCAGCACCCACAGCTCGTAGGGGTTCAGCGCGTCCCACGGATCCAGGGTTCGGTTCGGAAGGACCGGCAGGATGATGAAGGTCGCGATCAGCAGCTTGAGCGCCGCGTACAGATCGTCCTGCCCGATGCGACGGACGAAGCCGTGCATCGGCTGTTTGAAGGCGAGCACCGCCGAGGTCGCGATGGCGAGCGCGACGGCGACCCCGGCCTCCCCGTACAGCGTGGTTCCGCCGAGCAAGTACGTGACGAGCGCCGCGATCTCCGTGGTCATGCCGACGGACTGCGGTTGCGCGCGCACGTGCTGCACGTACCCGGCCAGGATCGCCGCGGTGACCATCGCGCCGACCGCCAGGAACAGCCAGGGCAGCTCCGCGGTCTGCGAGAGCCACGCCGCCACCGCTCCGCACAGGGCGATCAGCGTGAACGTGCGCAGCCCGCCGATCGTGAGCTCCTTCTCGTCGGCCTGCTTGCGCTCGCGCTCGATCCCGATCAGTGCGCCGATGAACAGCGCGATGGCGAACTGCACCACCAGCGACGGCGACGGGACGCTCGTTTCCGTTTGCAGCGCGCTGAAGAACATGCCGGGCCCCTCGCCGCGCGAGTGTAGCAGCCGGGCGCGACGGCTCGCCGCCGCCGCGGGTCAGCGCGGCAGCGCGAAGCGGTGCAGCATCGGCGGCTGCGTGGTCGCGCAGCGCAGTTCCGCGCCGTCGCCCGAGAACTCGAGGTCGAGCGGACCATCGAGCGCGACTCCCGGCAGTGCCGCGATCGATACGCGACCTTCGGGCAGCGAGATGAGCAGCAGTTCGTCCCAGGATCCCCACACGGCGATCCATCGCTCGGTGTACCGAACCTGGTTCCACCAGTCCTCCGGGTCCCTGCTGAGATCGATCGTGCGCACCGGTTCACCAGCGGAGCTGTAGAGATGCAGTTCGGGGCGATCGTCGTGGGTGAGCACGGCCACTCCGCCGCCGGGCGAGCAACTCAGACCACGGATCCGCTCGAAGAACTTGTGGTCGGGGCGGCGGCTCACATCCACGAGCACTTCGCCGTGCGCCGAGAGCTTGCGCAAGAAGGGCCCTTTGAATGCGGAGTCTGTAGCGACCCAGCGCTCTCCGCTGTCGAGAAACTCGACGTGATCGCCGCCGAGTTTCAGAACTCCAAGGCGTTCGCCGTAGGGTGCGAAGGCGACGTACAGGTCATCGAAGAAGTTGGGCTGCACGTAGACGCGGCCATCGGGCGCCGCATCGAGCGTGCAGGCGCCGTACCGCCGGGCGGAGTAGATCGGATCCGGTGGGAGGTAGCCCACGCGCACGCCGTTCGGCGCGAACAAGTGAAAGGCGTGCGTGCGTCGATCGCCGATCGCTATGCGGCCGCGGCCGTCGAAGTGCACGCGAAACGTCTCGTCGAGCCGGGTCCCGTCGGGTTCGGCGCCAAAGACCTTGCGGGTGAGACCGGTGGTCCCGATGACGAAGAAGGAGTGGCGATCGGCGCCCCAAACGCGCCCCGACGGGTCGACGCGGACTCGCGAGCTGCTGTCGGCCTCGACGGCGCCGTCCTCACGCGTCGGCACGAAGCTCGTGAGCACTTTGCCGCTGGGTTCCACGCGTCTCCACGTGCCTTCCCTGTGGAAGTCATGAACGAGCCAGTTGCCCGAAGGCTCGACGAGCAGGTCGGTGAAGTAGCTCGAGTCGTCCTCGCTCGCAGTTTCGATCGACACGCGGCGCTCGAACGCGCCGTCGGCGCCGAAGTGCTGCACCGAGCGGCGTAGCGCGTCGAGCACGAGCACGTCGCCGCGTGCGTCGAGCGCGATGTCGACGGGAAAATAGAGTGCGGCCTCGTCCTGCGGGTCCTGTGCGCCGCGTTGCTCCCAACGCCGCCGTCCCGCGGCGTCGAAGGCGAGCAAGGTCGGTGTCGGATCGGAATCGCGCGCCTGCGTGCCGAGCACCGCGAAGCCTCCGTCGGGGGCCGCCGCGGTGGACTCCACGAACGGACCGCGAAAGCCTTCGATCTCCGTTGCCGCGCCATTTGCACCGTCCACGAACCACGCGCGCGAAAAGCTGGCGTCGTCGAACGGAGAGAGCGTGAGAAGCCATCGGTCGTCTCGCAAGGCGCTCCAACGGCGTTCGCCGTCGATCCGCGCGCCGAGCGGAGCGACGCGCACTTCGCGAACGACCGCGCCGTTCTCGTCGAGCGAGACAAGCGTGGCCGCATGGTCCGCTTCACGGCGCACGAAGCGCACGTTGCCAGCACCGTCGAAGTCGAAGTCGTCGACGTCGCGCAACGGCGACGTCAGGCTCACGCCGCCAGTGTGCAACTCGGTCGGACGCAACCGCTCGAGCGTGAGGTTGGGCCACGGCGCCGGCGGCTCGGCAACGGGCTCCACGTAGGGGGCGCGCGCGACCGTGCGTACGGTCCAGCCGCTCATCGCATCGGTTCCTCCGCTCACGACGTACTCGACCCGCTCGGCCGAGCGAACGTGCCGCAGCTCGAAGCGCCTCGGGCCGTCGCCGAGGATGAAGCTCACCCAGCGCAGCTTCTTCGACTGCTCGTCTTCGACCTCCGGATCGGGATGGACGAGATCCACGTGCCGCGGCAGCGTCCATACCGGTTCGAGCCCGGCGTCGAGGAGTACGAAGCGCACTCCGTCCTCACGGTTGGCATGGGATTGCCGGTCCCAGTGCCTCCACTGCACCAACGTCAGCGGAGTTCCGCAGATCGGTCGCGCGTCGATCGAACTGAACAGAGGCTCGGCGTTGTCGATCCGCGATTTCGGCCGCACGCGCCCGAGCTTCTCGCCGGTGGACATCCGGTACATCCACCACTCCTCGTCCGCGGGTCCGTCCGGATTGACCGTGACGCGCACGACGAAGCGATCGAGCTGCGGGTGCGCGAAGGTCCCCAGCGGGACCGGGCCGTCGGCGCCGTGAATGGCTCGACTGCCGATCATCTCGGTGCGCTCGTCGAGCAGCCGTGCGCCGTCGGGTCCGAGGATCGCCACGACGATCTCGCCCAACACCCCGGGATTGCCCTCCGTGTAGCCGAAGCCCGCGCAGTGACCCGAGTCGGCGATGCGCGCCTCCCAGAACGTGAACGGCAGCTCGGCCTTCCACACCGGCTCGCCGCCACGCATCACCACGACATTGGAAGGCCCGGCGCCGCGCACCGAGCTTGGATCCACCGACAAGGTCCACTCAGCCGACGGCGATGAGTAGCACTTTGGCTGCAGCGCTTGCGTCCCGCGTTGGACCGGCAGAGCGAGCAAGACCAAGAGCGCGAACATCGGGGGCGGCGGTGCGGGCGGCGCGACCTCGCCCTTTAGCGCGTCACGCCGTCCGCACCTACACCCGCTTCAGCTCGCGAATCTCGCTCGGCGATCCGTGGGGCTCAGCAGTTCGAGATCAGCTCGCGCATGCCTTCGACGAAGCGCCGCAGGTCGGGGTTGTTCGGGTTGGCGCGCGTCACCGATTCGAGTTGCTTCTCCAGGCCGCTCTTCACTTCGCGGCTGTAGGAGTCCTCGCCGGTTTCCGCGTACTTCTCGATGCTCTTGACGATCGAGGGCGTCACCGAGGTCTTGCCGTCCGAGAGGTCGATGACCGCCATGTACTCGCGGGTGGCGCCGCTGAAGGCGTCGAGGATGCTGCGGGTCTTCAGTTGGTACTCGGAGAACGCCTGCCGGACGCCGCGGTTGTAGCCCTCCTCGAGGTCCATGACGAGCGCCTGGATCGACGCCTCCAACTGCTTTTGCAGCTCGAGCACGGACTGCGCGGTCTTCGAGACCATCGCTTCGGACCTCCCTTGCGCTTGCTGCAGGCCGGCGGCCCAGTTGTTGAACTGCGACTGCACCTGGCGCTGGACTTCGCTCCGCGCCTCCTTCACGAGCCCGTCCATGAGGTCCTTGCTCGCGGTGCCCTTCCCTTTCAAGCACGCCTCGTAGTCCTGCACCGCGCTGTTCATGTCTCGCAACGCGCCGACTCTCTCGTCTTCGCTGACGACGGGAGAGTCCTTCTTGCCCTGCTCGAGCTCCTTCTTTCGTCGTTCCGCCGCGTCGTCCGTCGCGTTCTTGACGATGTGCGCCGCGGCGAGGAAGAACGCCGCGATGCAACCGCGCGGGTCCTTCTCGTCCGGCTCGGGCCATTGGATGCGGCACACGAGCTGCGGCGGCTGCGACGGCGGCTTCTGGCCCGTCCACCAGTTGTAGAGCTGCGTGCCGAACCACTGCGCGGCGCTCGGCATGCCCGGGGTCGGCTCGACGAAGACCGTGACGTCGCGCATCCGTTGCGGCGCCTGCGCGACGTGCGCGGCGGGCCGGAGCATCAGGGCGCGGCCGGTGGGAGTCGCGAGTTGCAGAGCGCGCACCGTCTGCGGCCGCACCATCGGAGTGCGCACGGCGGCGCGTTGCACATGGGCGGTTCGAACGAGGGCGATGAAGCGGGTCATAGGCAGTTCGTCGGGGGGGCGAGGGACTCGTCCGGGGAGGGACGCGAACGGATGGGGTGGCTCGGCGCACACCGCGCCGGCCTTGGCGTCGGTGGCCCGCCAGCCGAACCCGCGCACGCGCCGAAGCCGGTCCCTGAGCTTTCTTCGTGGCGCGCGGGGCGCACGAGCCCGGCGAGAGCGCGCCCACCTTCACGGGTGAGCGCTCGGCGCCGCGCAGCGTTCAAGTGCGGCGGCTCGGCGGTCCGAAGGGACCTCCGGCCCCCGTCCGACGACGCGGCCGCATGCCCCATGGGACTGAACGGCGATCTGGCGACGCTCGATCTGGCGGGCCTGTTTCAGAACCTCGAAGCCGCGCGCAAGAGCGGTGTGCTCACGATCCACGACGGGCGCGAAGTGTCGCGGCTCGGCTTCGTCGACGGCCAACTCGCCGCCGTGGCCTACGCCCATCGGCCGGGAGTGGGTGAGTTCCTCGTCGCGGCCGGCTGCATCGGCGCCGACGATCTCGCGCGCGCCGCGAAGGGCCGGCGCAAGTCGCGCACGCTCGTGGACCAGCTCGTCGACGCCGGCCTGGTCGAGCGCGAGGAGCTCGTCGCCTGCATCCGCGCGCGGATCGTCGACGAGGCCTGCGAACTGCTGATGACGCGCGCCGGGCGTTTCGAGTTCGACGACGGCGGCGCCGGCGACGGACTGTTCGACCCCGAGGAGCGCGCGCTCGCGCTCGCCCTGCCCGCGAGTCCGCTGCTGCTCGAAGCCGCGCGGCGCGCGGACCACTGGAAGATGATCCGCGAGCGCATTCCGTCGGACTCGGTGCACTACGAACTCGCGCGACAGCCCAAGGCGCCGGCGAACCCCGCGACGGCGGAGCTGCAGGAGCGCGTGCTCGCGCTGCTCGACGGAACGCGCAGCCTCGGCGAGCTCGCCGCGCACTTCCCGCACCGGCGCTTCGAGGTGTACGAGCTGCTCTCGGAGCTCGCGGCGTCGCGCACGATCCGCCGCTGCGATCCGAACGAACTCGCCAAGCGCGTGCGCGAAGTCGCGCCGCGCGACCGCGCGCGAGCCTGGGAGCTGCTCGAGCGCGGCCTCGAGCTCGACCCGCACAACCTCACGCTGCTCGCGACGAAGGCGCTGCTCGCGGAGCAGCTCGGCGAGCTCGAGCAGGCCTGCGAAGCGCTGAAGCTCGTGGCGCACCTCGAGCTCGAGCGCGGCGCTCCGGCCGGGGCGCGCTCGGCGCTCGAGCGGCTCAAGACCCTCGACGCGGACGACCTGTTCGTGTGGGAGAAGAGCTTCCAGCTCGCGCTCGACGAGCAGCGCACCGCGGACGCGCTCGCGGACGGAAAGCGGCTGGTCGCGCTGTACCGCGGCCCCGGATTGCACAAGAAGGCCTGCGGTGTGCTCGAGCGGCTTTTCGCCCTCGCCGGCGAACCGTGGGATCTCGTGCGCGAGCTCGCGCAGCTCCGCGCGGCCGCGGGCGACGTCCCGGGGGCGCTCGACGTGCTCGAGCGTTACGGCGCCGCGCGGCTCGCCGAGGAATCGTACGCGCTCGCGAAGCGCGCTTACGACGAGATGCTCGCGATCGATGCGCGCAACAAACGCGCGAAGCTCGCGCTCGAAGAGCTCGCGAGCGGCGCGCTCGCACGCCGGCGCGCGTTCTGGCGCAAGCTGCGCCGCCGCGCGCTCCTCGGCGTCGCGGCCCTGGTGCTGGTTCCGTGGGCCGGTTACGAAGCGCTCGCGCGCAAGGCGCACATGGATGCGACGCGCCGCATCCTGCGCGAGAGTTGGATCGAGCAAGCGCGCTTCGGCGAGGCCATCGAAGCGCTTCGCGGCGTCGCGTCGAGCTACTCGTGGGCTTCGGTGGCGCGCTACGAGGTCCCGCAGTCGATCGCGGAGCTCGAAGCCAAGCAGCAACGTGTCCGAGCGGCGGCGGCCGCCTCGAAGGACTGAGACTCGGGGCGCCGCGGGTCGCCTCGCACGTTCTCACGCACGTAGCGCCCTGCGCCCCCGTGCCGCGCCGGCGCCCTGCGCTGGCTCGCATCAACTCGCGCCGCGACCGCGCGGCGAACGCGTGGAGTCGCGATTCCGAGACGCGGCGCTTTCGTCCGCGAATCGTCCGAATTTTCTGCAACTCCGCGTGCGCGCTAGGGGCGAACTCGAGGGCGGCATCGACAGGCGATGTCGTGCGCGAAGTCGTGGAGGAGGAGCATGAAGTACACGGTCCTTGTCGTGTCGATCGCCGCGGCGATCGTGGCCCTGATCGCGTTTCGCAGACCTGCCGCATCGCACGCGCACAGCGTCGAGAGCTACAGCCCGCCCACGTGGCTCCAGGAGGCGATGGAGCGAATGGACTCCTACGTGGTCGGGCGCAATCCCGACCTCGATGTGAACCGCATCTGGGAGCAATCCGACCCGACGCCGCTCGAACCGGAGCAGCACGCGATCGTCGTCGAGGGACTCGCGCGCAAACTCGAAGCGTGCGCGGAACTGCTGGCCAAGGCCGAGGACGGGGGCCTGGTCGACGCCAACACGGGGGCGGCCGCCGACCCGCTGCCGCTGCGCTTCGCGCTCATGGAGTGCGAGCACCAACTGGCCGAGTTTCTGGCCGGTCGTTACCGCCGCTCGGACTTCGCGGCCGTGCCCTTTCGGCTGCGAGCTGCGCAGACCCTCTCGGCACGACTCAGCGAGTGCCTCGTGCCGGAGTTGCAGACCCTGCTGCTCTTCCGCATCGAGCAGGCCGACCACCCGAACATGTTCGCGCTCAAGAACGAGCTGCTGAGCCGTGCGGAGAAGCCCGCCCGTCGCTGACGTGCGGTCGCGGTCGGCGCCGGGGCGGTGCGTCGCGCCGTGCGAACTCACCACCGCCGAAAGGACTGCTGTGAACTGGAAACAAGTCTTGATGTGTTCCGTCCTCGGTTCGTCGATCGCCGTCGCTGCGCTCGCCTCGGAGGACCCTCCCCCCGACGAAGACGTTGTCTGCAAAGGGTGCGTGAGCAGCGTCGGCATCTGGAACCACGTGATGACGGTCCAGACGTCGACGGGCTCCTGCACCATGAACCAGCTCATGTGGCGCCAGGACGGCATCTGCAAGGAGAGCTACAACAGCGACGGCGAGTTCGTGAAGTGCGTCGAGATCCCGTGCAAGTTCATTCTCGATCCCGGTTGCTCGGGCAACGGGTGCGATGAACTGCTGGCCGGCGCGTACGACTCGTCGGGGAGCTTGGGCTTCTCCTTCAGCGGCTGCGGTCTCTACATCTTCGGCGCGCCGTACTGCGACTGGGCGGTCCAGATCTCGCAGTTCGCGTGGAATCCGACGACGGGCGACATCGAAACGCGCGCCAATTGGCTCGGCTGCAGCGTCTGCGAGGCCGTGAAGGAGCCTGGTGGCGGCGGCGGTGGCGGCGGTGGCGGAGGCGGGAAGCGCTAGCGCACCGCCTCACGCGGTGAACCGTTCGCCCGCGCGAGCGGTTCGGAACCTGGGCGCCGCGCACCGCGCGAGGGTGCGCGGCGCCGCTGCGTCGCGAACGATTCGAAGCCGAGGAGCGTTGCGACCCTGCGCCCGGACTTCCCTGCGCCCGGACTCCAAAGCGCTGGTCGCTACTTCAGCGCCGCTTCGGCGGCCTTGCGCACCGCTTCGTGAGGCGAGTTCGCCTTCGCTTTCGACAGTGCAGCTTTCGCCGCGTCGCCGCCGAGACGGCCCAGGATCTCGCACACGTCGACCTGCTCGGCGACGAGCACGCGCGTGGCCGTTTCGACGTCGGTGTCGAGCCCCGGGAGGCTCGTGCGCGCGAGCATCGCCGTCAGCACGCCGATGCCGGCGGCGTCGCCGCGACGGCCGAGCTCGACGGCCGCGGACTCGCGCACATGGTGGTCGGAGTGGCGCAGACCTTCCTTGCGCAGCACTTCGCTGGCGAGCGCGAGATCGTGCGGCGCGACGAGCGCGAACTCGATGCGCACGAGCGCGTCGGAGTCGGCGAGGCCCTCTTGCACAAGCTCCGCCGCGTCGCAGCGCCGCAGGATCTCGCGCACCGAGAACAGCGCCGCCGCCGCGTCGCGGCGGGTCTTCGCGTCCTTCTCGTCGAGCACCGCGCGCGCCGCGGCGAGCGAACTCTCCTTCGTGCGCAGCCGCGTCAGCGCTGCAATGGCTCGCGCGCGGAGCTCCTTGCGCTTGGCGCCGCAGAGTTCGAGCAACGCGTCGTGCACGGCGCGAGTCGGTGGCGCCGCGATCTGCGTCGCCGCGAGGAACCAGTTGTCGTTCTTCGGGTCGCTGAGCTGGGCGAGAAGGGCGTCCTGCTCGGCGGACTTCGGCGCCGAACCGAGTTCCGGCACGAGCGAAGTCTCGACGCCCTCGCCGTCCAAGAGCGCAACCACTTCGCCCGGCACGAGCCGCTGACGGCGGCCGTCGATCGTGCCCATCCACTGACCCTTCGAGTCCTTCGCGGGTTGCTCGACGACCTCCCGCCGCCCGTCGGCGTGCACGGCGATGTCGCCGCGCGCCTGGCCCGCGAGGATCCCCGCGCAGAAAAGCCCGACACAGAAGAGCCCGACACAGAAGAGCCCAACGCAGCGGAGCCCGACGCAGGCGACGGAGCTCCACGATTCGAACCACACTCGAGCCAACGAGTCGCGACGCATGCTTCGATCCTCCCGGCGCGGCCGATTCGCGATGCCGAGGCCGCCGTGGCCCGCGAACGTCGGCGCGCCTCTCCTGGTCGGGGTAGTAGCGCCCGCCCGCGCGGTGGCGACGCGCGGAACTGGGTGGACTTGCGTAAAGCCGTCCTGCCTCTCGCCGCGGCTCCAGGCCGCGTGCAGGCAACGCCCGGAAGGTGTTTCCACGTTCTTGGTGCTCCGTGGCGGCCCTTCGGCGGGCGCCGCGAAGTCTTCGAGCTCCCCGTTCAAGTCGGAGCGCGGAGGCGGCCGACAGCGACCTCGCACGAGAAGGGGGACGGAATCCATCCCAGCGCCACTTCCACCAGGAGGCGACGATGAGACGGGATGAGAGCGGCGCGCGTGGCGCGCAAGATCGCAAGGAAACGTCGAGTGGGGATCGCACGCGCGGGCGCGGCAAGCGCAGCGCGAGCGCTCCATACCGCCGCGCGTTCGTGCTGGCGTGCTGCGTGCCGACATTCGGCGCGCTGAGCGCACAGGCGAGCGCGCAGACGACGATCCTCACCAGCCCGAGCCAGTTCGGGGCCGGCGCGACGTTGATCGACTTCGAGGACGCCGTGGCGCCCGTTTCGACGCAGTACGCTTCGCAGGGGGCGTCGCTGCTGCTCACGAACCTCCGCGGAGCGACCACCGCGCAAGACGCGACGCCGCGGGCCTACGGGCCAGCGGGGCCGCGCGCGCTGCGCAACACCGTCGCACCTCTGCTCGGCGGCAAGTACCCGGACCTGCGCATCGAGTTCGAGCGGCCGATGACGCGCGTGGGTTTCGAGTTCCGGAGCCTGAGCAGCTCGGACGACGTGCAAGTGACCTTGACGGGCGTGTGCTCCGGTCAGCCCGTTGCCGAGGCGCAGCACTTCGTCACGAGCGGCACGACGTGGCGCTTCGTGGGACTTGAGAGCTCGGTTCCGTTCGACTCGGTGCTCGTCGAAGGCGTGGGGGCGACCACGCACGCGTTCCACTTCGACAACCTGCGCTTCGAGTCCGCGACGACCGACATCGACGGCGACGGGCTCGCCGACGACAGTGACAACTGTCCCTGCGCGGCGAATGCGCCGCAGACCGACGGCGACGGCGACGGCGTGGGGGACGCGTGCGACAACTGTCCGAGCCTGTCGAACCCCGCGCAGGGCGACGCCGACGGCGACGGTCGCGGCGACCCGTGCGACGCGAACGACACGTTCGTCGAGGATTTCGAGGCCAGCGCGCTCGAGGACTGGCTCGTGCTCGGCGAGGCGCGCGTCGTCGGCCCCCAGGCCGGCTTCGATCCGTACCACGGCGCGGGCCAGGCGCTGATCGCGACCGATCACCTCGATTCGCAGCTCTCGCTCGACCTCACGCCGCCGAACTACGGCCGCACGATGGTCGGCGTGAACGAGCTCGCGAGCTTCGTCGGAGTTCCCGCGAGCGTGCTGACGAACCTCGCGGGCGCCTCGGCCACCGAAGGCTCGGCGATGAAGCGCACGCTCGAAGTCACCGCCGGCGATCGCCTGACGTTCCGCTGGTGCTTCGCCTCGAGCGAGCCGCCGTTCAGCGCGAACTTTGACGACATCGCGTTCGTCGTGGTCGGCGCGGGCGAGACCGCGCTGCTCGCCGACACCTTCGTGCGAGAGGTGTTCGAGACGCCGGGTCCGTTCTACTCATGGCGCACGCCGTACCGCTTGTTCGACTACATCGCGACGCAAACGGGCACGTTGACGCTCGCGTTGGGCGTGCTCGACGTCGGCAATGCGGGGGGGACGTCGGGGTTGCTCGTGGACGTGCTGACGGTCTCGAGCGCGGCGGCCGGAGCGCCGCCGGTTTGCACGCGCGATCTCAGCCAGGCCGAAGCGAGTTTCCTTCAGACCGCGCCGGGCGAGTTCGTCGTCACCGAGGGCGAGACCTTCGTCGTCACGTTCGCGGCGGAAGACCTCGACGGCGACTCGCTCACGGTTTCGGCGCTCGGATTGCCGCAAGGCGCGATTCTCTCGCCGGTCGCCGGACCTTCGCCTCTGACGACGGTGCTCTCGTGGACGCCGACGGCGGCGGACGACGACGGCGCCGCGCGCACGATCGAAGTCGTGTTCACCGATCCTTCGGGGCAGAGCTCGTCGTGCACGGTCACGGTCTCCGACGTCAACCGTCGACCGGTCTGCGACGCCGGCGCGCCGGTCTCGGTGGTGGCGACGAGCGGCGACGGCGCGCAAGTCACGCTGCACGGAAGCGCGAGCGATCCGGACGATGCCGCAGTGAGCCTGATGTACGAGTGGACTGCGCCGGGAGCGGTGCTCGACGCACCGGGCGCCGCGCTCACTTCGGGTTGGTTCCCGATCGGCGTCACGAGCGCGCAGCTCGTGGTGCGCGACGGCCGCGGCGGGATCGCGACGAGCTCGGTCTCGGTCACGGTCACCGCCGACTCCGAGGCGCCGAGCGTCACGTGCTCGACGAACCTCGCCGTGCTGTGGCCGCCGGACCACTCGATCCGCGAAGTCGAGCTTCGCATCGTTGCGGTCGATGCGCAGCAAGGCGCGCTGCCGCGGTCCGCGCTCACGGTTCGAGCGACTTCGGACGAGCCCGACCACGGACCGGGCCAAGGCCCGCGCGCCCGTCGCGCGGACACGCACGGCGAGGACGGCTTCACCGCACCGGTCGACGTGACGAGCGCGCTGGTGCGGCAGTCGACGCCCGGTGAGTTCACGGCGCTCCTCCGCCTGCGTGCGGAACGCGACGGCAAGGGCGACGGCCGGACCTACACGATCGTCGTCACGGGCGTCGACTCGTGCGGCAATTCCGCCGTCGCGACCTGCACGGTGGTCGTGCCGCACGGCCACGCGCCGAAGGAGAGCTGCTCGAAGAAGAAGTAGCGCCTTTTCGCCACCGTCGCGGCTCGCCGGCTCAGGGCCGGCGAAAGCCGTGCAGCGGATCGCGCCCGCCGAGGGATTCGGACAGGCGGAACTCGAGCTCGCAGCCGTGGTTCGCGACGACGGCGGCGAGTTCCTCGAGACCGCTCACGAGGGAATCGTCGGCCAGCGCGATCCACGCGCGCACGAAGCTCCAGCCCAGGTCGACCTCGTGGCGCACGATCGGCGCCACGCCCGGCTCGGAGTGTCGGTGCAGCACGCTGCCTTCAAGCGCGAGCTCCGCGGCGATGCGCTCGCACTTCGCAGCGCGCTCGGCGTCGTTGAAGCGCGCCGAGATGCGGCAGTCGGCGACCACCGAACGGTGCGCGTGGTCGATCTCGGTCTCGACGCGCCCGCCGCGCTTGTAGACGTGCGCGCCGAGCAGCGCGGGCAGCGTGATCGTCTGCGGGTGGTGCACGATCAGCCGACGCCCGGCGACGACGACGTCGGGGGCGGTCGAGGGGTACATCGGCCACACGCCGCTGTTCACCGCCGACTCCTCGGCGTGTCCGTGCGCGCGCGCGAACTGGACCAGCGGTTCCTCGTCGGAGGGCGCGGGCGATTCAGCCCACTCCGTCTCGGCGCGGCACAGTTCGCGCAGCTCCTCGGCGGCTGCAGCGCGCGCGGAGTCCGGGAACACTCCGACGATCGTGTAGCTGCCGCTGTTGTTGCTTGCGTAGGCGTTCCAGATCCGAATTCGCATGCGGGTCTCGTTCGTCAGAAGCCGTGGCCGGCGAGCCGCGCGCAACCCGCGATCGGCGCCGGCGCGGAGAGCTGCTCGCGCCGGTCGCGCCAGGTGCGCAGCACGTCGCCGGCGCTCGCGATCGGCCATGTTGCGCCGTGAAAACTGCACGGCGCCAGCCGGCGGTCGCTGCCGAGCGTCACGAACTCGCGGCCGGCGCCGCAGTCGGCGCGCTCGAACAAGCGCGGCGCGGCGGCGAGCCATTCGCCGAAGCACACGTCGAGTTTGAGCGCGACGTGGCGACGCAGCGCGCTGGCGAGCGCGGCGCAACGTTCGCCGAGCGATTCGGCGTCGGCGCGGCCGAGGTGCAGCGCGCCGTCGGCGCCTTTGTAGCGCAGGAGCAGCACGTCGCGGCACCCGAGCGCCGCGAGCTCCACGACCAGGTTTTCGAGGCGCACGAGCCGCTGCGGCGTCACCAGCAGGTTGACGCCGAAGCGCTCGCCGCCGTCGCGCAGCATGCGAACCTGTTCGCGCCAGTCGACGTCGTCGTACAGCGACAATCGGATCTGGCTGTGGCAACCCTGCACTTCGCGAAGCTTGCGCTCGTTCAGCAACCGGCCATTCGTCGTCGCGCCGACCGCGAGCCCGGTCTCGTCGCGAAGCCGCCGCACGAGCGCCGAGTAGCCGGGGAAGGCCCAAGGTTCTCCGCCGCCGAAGGCGACTTCGAGCACGCCCGCGCGGTCGAGATCGCGCAGCAGCTCGAACGCGGTCTCGACGGTCCACTCGCTCGCCTCGCGCTCGTCGCGCGAACAGAACGTGCACGCGAGGTTGCATACGTTCGTGATCGCGAACTGCACCGCACGCGGCGCGAGCTGCCGAAGTCCCTCGGTCTCGGGCCCGTCGCACAGCGCGTTCCAGCCCGTGTCGCGGTCGAACAGCAGCAGCGCGTCGTCGAGCGGGAACCGCCGCCACGCCGCGAGCGCGGCCGGCACTTTGATTTCGGAGGCGAGACGCATGGGGCGCGGATCGAGTGGAGGCGCCGCCCTTCATCCGGGGAGGATCCTCACGAACCACCTTCGCAAATTGCCTCGGCGAATCCTGCGTGCGTTGGCTCGCGCTCCGATCTCCACTCTCTCTCCGATGGTCCGAAGGCGCCCGACCCCAGCACCCACCCGCGCGCCCGCGCACACAATCCCTCGGCGACCCATCGCGCCCCGCACAACCTTCGCTAGATTCTCGACCCATGGCGAAGTCCGACGACGATCTGCTGCGGCCCACGCTCGACCGCCGCTTCGACACCTCTCGGATCGGCGTCGGCGCCGCGGGGCGACCTTGGAATCCCGCGAGTCTGCAGTTCGTGACCTTCTTCGCCTGGCCGATCGGCGCCGGCGCCCTGTACGGGCTCAACTACAAACGCCTCGGGCAGAAGCGCGCCGCACGCTTCACGTTCGCCGGAACCGCGGTGTTCACGCTCGCCGTCCTGGCCGCGATGTACGCGCTGTTCCTGTTCGCCGGGAACGACGCCGACCGATCGAAGGTGCGCTTGGTGCGCCTGGGGTTCCTCGCCGTCGCCGCGCTGAGCGCGGTGCTATTGAGCAAGCACCAGTCCGGACCGTTTCGTGCGTACGAGCTGCGCTCGGGGAAGCCGCAGTCGCTGTGGGTCGCCGGTTTCGTGGCCGTGCTGGCCAACATGCTCTTGCTGGCCGCCCTCATGGTCGGGGTCGTGGCCCTCGCGACCTTCGTGAGCGTCTCGCGGTAAGGCGCGCACGATGTCGGACGCACTCGAGCTGACCGAGTCCGCGCAAGACGATCCCGCGGACCGCGCGCTGAAAGTGGCGGCTGCGTATCTCGAGACCGAGCGCAGCGAGCCGGCTCGGCGCGCGATCGCCGCCGCGCTCGCGAGTTCGCCGCAGGACCCGCGCCTCCACGCAATGCTCGGCCGCATTGCCTTGGTCGAAGAAAAATGGAGGCAGGCCGAGGAGTGCTTCGGCCGCGCGCTGGCCCTGGCGCCGAACGAAGCGCCTTACCACTGCGGCATCGTGCTGGCGCTCGTCGAACGCGGACGCTATCCGCAGGCCGAAGAAGCGGTGCTTCGAGCGCTGGAGCTCGACCCCGAGCTGGCCTGGGCGTGGGAGCTGTACGCGCGCGTGATGCACTACACCGGGCACCTCGACAAGGCGCGGAAGCTGCTGCGCAAGTCGCTAGCGCTCGATCCGGAGAGCGAGTCCGCGCACCAGTTGCTCACGCTGGTGGAGAGCGAACGGCACGAGCCGCGCGCCGCCGCGCACCATGCGCGCGAGGGCTTGCGCGTGGCGCCCACGGAGGCGCCGTCGCACGCGGTCGAAGCCGCGCGTCTGCTGCGGAGCGGCCATCCGTTCCGGGCGCGAGCCGCGGTGCGCGAAGCGTTGAGCCTCGACGCCGGCGCCGAACCTCTCGTCGAGCTGTACCTGGAGATCGATCGCTGCTGTCGATGGATCTACCTGCCGATGTATTACTGGTCGCTGCTCGTCGGACGGTTGCCGGGCGGACCGGTTGCGGTGTGGTTCGCGTTCGCCGGCTTCGTGCTCGCGCGCCACCTGCTGAAGCTCGAGCACCCCGCCTTCGGCTTCGCGACGTTGGCCTACATCGCGCTCGTGGTTTACACCTGGGTCGCGGACCCGCTCACCAACCTCTGGATTCGTCTCCGCCCCGCACGATGACCGACGCCTTGCTTCTCGACGCGCTGGCGAAGGCGCTGCAAAGCGACCCGCGCAACGGCGCACTGTGGCTGCACTACGCCGACCTCTTGAAGCAAGCCGGCCGCGAGGACGACGCTTTGACGGCGCTTCGGCGAGCGTTCGAGCTGGAGGACGTCCGGCTCGTCGCGGCGCGCAAGCTCGTGGCGTCGCTGCGCGAGGCCGGCCAGTACGCCGAGGCCGTGATCCGCGCCGAAGCGGTGCTCGAACGCGTCGAAGACTCCGAGTTGCGCGCGGAGCTCGAGCGCGTCGACGCGCTGCGCGCGGGGGCGGCGGCCTCCGGTCGCGATCCGCGGGACTCCACGCCGATCGCACCCGTACCCGTGGCGGCCGCCGTCGATCGAACGCTCGAGGACACGAACGCGTGGGCCGCGCAGTTCGACTGGGGCGATCTCCGCGTCACGTTCGCGGACGTGGCGGGGCTCGAGGAGGCCAAGCGCCAGATCCGTTTGCGCATCCTGGCCCCGTTCACGAACCCCGAGATCTACCAGGCCTACCGTCGCGACGGCGGCGGCGGAATCCTGATGTACGGGCCGCCCGGCTGCGGCAAGACCTACCTCGCGCGCGCCACGGCGGGGGAGATCGGAGCGCGCTTCGTCTCGGTCTCGATCCACGACGTGCTCGACAAGTACTACGGCGAGTCCGAGAAGCTCGTGCACGGCTTGTTCGAGCATGCGCGCCGCAACCGGCCGACGGTGCTGTTCTTCGACGAGTTCGACGCGCTCGGCGCGGTGCGGCGCGCGGACACGTCGGCGTTCCTGCGCTCGGTGGTCGATCAGATCCTGCAGGAGATGGACGGCGTCGGCGGCCGCAACCGCGACGTGCTCTTGATCGCGGCGACCAACACGCCCTGGAACATCGACGTCGCGTTTCGCCGGCCCGGGCGCTTCGACCGCGTGCTGTTCGTTCCGCCGCCCGACGACGCCGCGCGCCGCGCCTTGCTGGCGCGCCACCTCGAGCGCGTCCCGGGCGGGGCGAAGCTCGAACTCAGCGGCATCGTCAAGCGCACGGCGCACTTCTCCGGCGCGGACCTGCGCGAGCTGTGCGAGCGCGCGAGCGAAGGACCGCTCGAGCGCTCGCTCGCCGACGGGCGCGTGCACGAGGTTCGACAGCAGGACCTCGACCGCTCCCTGGCCGCGACGCGCAGCTCGATCGTCGAATGGTTCGCCGGTGCAAAGAACTACGTGCGCTTCGCGAACCAGGGCGGGCAGTACGACGACCTCGCCGCGTACCTGTCGGCGTCGAAGCTCGGCTGAGCGCCGGCGCGCGCAGCGCTTCCCGCGTTCGGCTTCGGCGGGAACATTAGGGTCCGCGGCGGTTGCCAATTCGCGGGCGCCATGCCAACCTCCGCGCCCGTGGTCCAGGTCCATCTCACGCGGCATCTCTACGCCTTCTTCCCTCAGCTCGAGGGGCGCGCGCTCGACGTCGAGGCGGCGGATGTCGCCGGAGTGGTTCGCGCGCTCGAAGAGCTCGCGCCGGGCATCGGTTTCTACCTGTGTGACGAGCGGGGCCGCCTGCGCCCGCACGTCAACGTCTTCATCGGCAACGCGATGGTTCGCGACCGGCGTCAGTTGAGCGATGCCGTGGCCGCGGGGGACAAGGTCTCGATCCTGCAGGCGCTCAGCGGAGGCTAGGCATGACGGTCAAGGGTTTGTGGGTCGCGACGCGCAAGGGGACGTTCAAGGTCGAGAAGCGCGCGGGCCGCTGGCAGGCGGCGCTCGTCGGTCACGCAGGCACGGGCGTGAACTACGTGGCTCGCGATCCGAACACGGGCCGGCTGTGGGCTTTGCTCGGCCACGGTCACTGGGGCGCGAAGCTCTCGGTCTCCGACGACGACGGCGCGACATGGGCCGACAATCCCGCGCAGATCAAGTTCCCCGAAGGCGCGCGCTACATCGGCCAGGACATGTACGAGGACTCCGCGAGCGACTTCGGCGTCGGCTGGCGCATCGTGAAGCGCAACGCGACCGTGCAGAAACTGTGGGTGGTCGGCTTCGGCGGAGACGGCGCGATCTGGGTCGGCACGATTCCCGGCGGCTTGTTCGTGAGCCGCGACGGAGGCGGGTCGTTCGAGCTCAACCGGCCGCTGTGGAACCACGATTCGCGCGGCGGCGATCTCTTCGCGGGCGACGGCACGGGCGAGACGAAGTGGTTCGGAACGCCGGCCTCCGAGGGCGGCGAGTTCGCGCCCGGCATCCACTCGATCTGCGTCGATCCGCGCAATCCGCAGCGCGTGCTGGTCGCGGTCTCCACCGCGGGCGTGATCGAGACGAGCGACGGCGGCAAGACGTGGCGCAGCCGCAACAAGGGCATGACCATGGAGCACACGCCCGAGCCGGAGGCCGAGTGGGGCCACGACACGCACGTCATCGAGCTGTGCGCCAGTGCGCCCGACCACGTCTGGCAGCAGAACCACGTCGGCGTGTTCTACAGCGACAACGGCGCCGAGAGCTGGCGCAAGGTGAGCGCGCCGAGCGAGGGCGTGCACTTCGGCTTCCCGGTCTCGGCCGACGCGCGCGACGGCCGCACGGCGTGGGTCGTGCCGGGCCGCTCCGACGCGCAACGCATGGCCCTCGACGGCGGGCTCTTCGTCGCGCGCACGAACGACGGCGGCGCGACGTGGCGCCAGCTGCGCAAGGGCCTTCCGCAGGAGAGCGCGTACGACATCGTCTACCGCCACGCGCTCGACAACCGCGACGGCCTCGTCGCCTTCGGCTCGACCACCGGCAACCTCTACCTCAGCGAAGACCGCGGCGACAGCTGGAGCGCCGTGAGCAACAACCTGCCGCCGATCTACGCGGTGCGGTTCGCCTGATCGCGCGGCGGCTCGCGGGAGTGAATCGCGCGCTTCGCTCCAACGGCGGAGCGCGCGGCGGCATGCAGGGGACGGCGGACCGACCGACCGCAGTCCCTCGCACCGTGGAGCACCCTTCGATGCAGCCTCGCACCCTTTCCAGCACCCTCGTCGCGCTCGTCTTCGCCGGCGCCGCCGCTCGCGCCGATGTCGACGTGCTCGGCAAGCCGCACCTGGGCTCGTTCAGTTCGATCCAAGCCGCCGTCGACGCCGCGGGTCAGGGCGATGTGCTGCTGGTCGGCGCGGGCACGTACGGCGGCTTCGTGATCCACAACAAGGGGCTCACGGTGATGGCGCTGCCGGGCGCGGAGGTCGAGATCGACGGCTGGTGCGAGATCCGCAACCTCGGACCGGCGCGCACGGCGAGCCTGGTCGGCTTGCGCACGCTCGGCCCGAGCTACTGGCAAGTGCAACCCGGCCTGCGGCTCGTCGACAACCTCGGAGTCGTGCGGCTGCAAGGCTGCACGTTCGTCGGGACGCGCTCGTCGCAGAGCTTCGGTTCACCGGCTTCGGGCGCCGGCGCGCTCGTCACGCGCAGCTCGAAGGTCGTGTTCACGCGCTGCATGTTGTTCGGGCGCGATCTCGGGCTGTACTCGGGCGAGATGCCGCGCGCGGGCGGACCGGGACTCGAGAGCGAAGAAAGCCAGATCGCGCTCTACGAATGCCTCGTGCGCGGCGGGCGCGGCTCGGAGGAGAGCTACCCCGCCGGCGGCGCGGGCGGAGCGGGATGCCGCGTCAGCGGATGGGGCGTCTTCGCTTCGGGCACGACCATCGAGGGCGGGCGCGGCGGCGGCGGGGACTACATCGGGTGCACGACCTCGGGCGCCGGCGGCCACGGATTGATGCTCACCGACGCGACCGCGCAGCTCTACGACACCGACATCGTGCGCGGCGCCGCCGGGCAGTTCTACACCTGCTCGCCAGGCATGGGCGGCCGCAAGCTGGTGCTGAACAACGGCACGGTCAACGACTTCAACACCGCGCACCGCTCGCTCGGCGGGCCGCTCGAAACCGTCGACAACTTCACGCTGTGGCTCAACGTCCAAGGCCGCCCCGGGGACTCGGTCGAGCTGCTCGTGAGCGATCGCCCCGTGTTCACGTTCCTGGAGGAATTCTCGGGGGTTTCGACGCTTCCGCAGCCGTGGTCGCCGATGCCCGTCGGGACGATCGACGCGAGCGGTTCGCTGAGCGTGCCGCACTTCATCGCCGACCAGACCTGGCCGCAGGCGGGCCGCGTGCTCTGGTACCAGGCGGTCATGACGGACACCCAGCAGCGCCGCTTCCTCAGCACTCCGATCCAGGTGCTGGTCCGCAACACTTGAGCGAGTCGCAAGCGCGCCGATGCGCGCGTTCGATTCCGCTCGCGACTCCGAGCTCGGTCCGCGCTCACGAAGCGTGGGCCGAGTTCCCGCTGCTGTCCTCGTCGGGCCTGCGCCGCACGACCCACGTGGTCATCGCGCGCAGGTTCTGCACGTTGGTGGTCTTGATGGGATCGAGAAGCTCGCCGCCGAGCTCGTCGGTCGCCGCGAGCAACTTCGCGAGGTCCACGAGAAAGCGCTGCGAGCCGTCTGGAAGCGCGAAGCGACCGGCCCCGATCGGCCGCACAAGGGCTTCGATGCCGATGTTCGACGCGAGCCGCGCGAAGAACAGCCCTCCGGGGCGCAGCGCGCTCCAGCAGCCGCGCAGCATGGCGTCGAAGTGCGCTTCGTCGCGCGCGAAGTGCAGCACCGCGTTGCACACGACGACATCGGCGCACTCGTTCGACCCGTCGAAGGCCTCGAGTGCGGCCACGCGAAAGCGCCGGCGCCAGGTCTCGCTCTCCGTCCCCGGCGCAAGCTCGGCCGCGCGCCGGCGCAGGCGCTCGACGGATTCGGCGTCCGAATCGACGCCCGCCACGTCGTAGCCCGCGCGCAGGAAGTACTCCACGTTGCGCCCGCTGCCCGCGCCCGCGTCGAAGAGCTTCATGCCGGGTCGGATGCGCCCGCGCAGGAGCTGGTCGAGCAGGTAGATGTCGAGCGCGCCGAAGAGCGCGACCGGATCGGCGTCGCCGCGCCGCTCGCCGTGGGCCGTCGTCATCGCTGGGCGTGCGTCCCGCGGCTACTTCGGATTCGTCGCGAAAACCGTCGCGTCGGTGATGAACCCGCGGTCGTCCATGGCGAGCATCGCGCGGATCACGTGCGCGATCTCCGACGCGCGCAGCTTGGTCGGGTTCGACGCGCGCGCCATGTCGCGCCCGCCGAAGGGCGTGAGCACCTCGCTCGGATTCACCTGCATCACGCGCACGTTGTGGGGGCGCAGCTCGGCTCGCCAGCACTCCGTCAAGCCGGTCAGCGCGAACTTCGACGAGCTGTAGGCCGATCCGCCCGCATAGCCCTTGCCGCCGGCGGTCGACGCGACGTTGACGATGTTGCCCGCGTTCTGCGCCACGAAGCGCCGCGCGCACTCGCGCGCTGCGAGCATCGCGCCGACGACGTTCGTTGCGTGCACCTCGCGAAAGCGCTCCGCATCGACTTCGACGAGCGGCGCGCTGTAGCCGAAGGCTGCGTTGTTCACGAGCACGTTGAGCCCGCCGAGCGCCTTCTCGGCTTCGGCGACCATGCGCACGACGTCCGCCTCGACGGACACGTCGCCGACGAGCGCCGTCGCGCCGAGCTCCGCTGCCGCCTTGCGCACGACGTCCGCGCGCCGGCCGCAGATCGCGACCGCGGCGCCCTCGGCGCGAAGCACCTTCGCCGTCTCATAGCCGATGCCCGTGCCGCCGCCCGTGATCAACACCTTTGCTTCGCGGAGATTCATTGGGCGCAGCGTAGCGGACGCGAGATGCGCGGGCACGCGCGCGTCGTCGCAGGCCTCGCTCCACGAAAAGGGCCGCCGAGCGCTTGCGCAACTCGGCGGCCTTTCGTTCGTGGCGCTCAGCGCACGTTCAATTCGCGGGCGGCACGTCGAAGCGGTCGAGGTTCATGACCTTGGTCCAGGCCGCGACGAAGTCCTTGACGAACTTGTCCTTGCCGTCCGAGCTCGCGTAAACCTCGGCGATCGCGCGAAGCTGCGAGTTCGACCCGAACACGAGGTCGACCGAAGTCGCCGTCCACTTGCGCGCGCCGCTCTTGCGGTCGCTGCCTTCGTAGGCGTCCGCGGCGCCCGAGGACTTCTTCCAGGTCGTGCCGTTGTCGAGCAGGTTCAGGAAGAAGTCGTTGGTGAGCGTCTCGGGCTGCTTGGTGAACACACCGTGCTTGGAGTCCGCGAAGTTCGCGTTCAACACGCGCAATCCGCCGACGAGAACGGTCATCTCCGGCGCGCTCAGCGTCAGGAGTTGCGCGCGGTCGACGAGCAGCTCGGGCGCGGGGCGATCGGCGCCTTCGCGCACGTAGTTGCGGAAGCCGTCCGCGGCCGGCTCGAGCACGGCGAAGGACTCGACGTCGGTCAACTCCTGCGTCGCGTCGGCGCGTCCGGGCGTGAACGGAACGCGCACGTCGTGGCCCGCGCGCTTCGCCGCTTCTTCGACCGCGACGCCGCCGGCCAGCACGATGAGGTCGGCGAGCGAGATCTGCTTGCCGCCGGTCTGCGCGTCGTTGAACTCCTTGCGCACGTTCTCGAGCACCTTCAGCACCTTCGCGAGCTCGGCCGGTTCGTTGACCGCCCAGTCCTTCTGAGGCGCGAGGCGGATGCGCGCACCGTTCGCGCCGCCGCGCATGTCCGATCCGCGGAACGACGCCGCCGAAGCCCATGCGGTGGAGACGAGCTGCGAAACGCTCAGTCCGGAGGCGAGGATCTTGCCCTTGAGCGCGGCGAGGTCCTGTTCGTCGACGAGCGCGTGCTCGACCGCCGGGATCGGGTCCTGCCAGAGCTGCGTCTCGGGGACCAGCGGCCCGAGCAGGCGTGCGCGGGGCCCCATGTCGCGGTGCGTGAGCTTGTACCAGGCGCGCGCGAAGGCCGCGTTGAACTCGTCGGGGTTCTTGTGGAAGCGCTCGGAGATCTTGCGGTACTCCGGATCGGTGATGAGCGCGAGGTCCGTCGTCAGCATCATCGGCTGGTTCAGCTTCGACGGGTCGTGCGCGTCGGGCACGGTGCGGCCCGCGTCGCCCTTGGGCTTCCACTGCTGCGCGCCGGCCGGGCTCTTCGTCAGCTCCCACTCGAAGCGGAACAGATTGTTGAAGTAGCCCTGCGACCATTCGGTCGGCGTCGACGTCCACGCGCCTTCGAGGCCGCTGGTGATCGTGTCGGGGCCGGCGCCGGTGCCGTACGAGTTCTTCCAGCCGAGTCCTTGCTCCTCGACGCCGGCGCTTTCCGGATCCGGCCCGACGTACTTGCGCGGATCCGCGGCGCCGTGGACCTTGCCGAGCGTGTGGCCGCCGGCGATCAGCGCGACGGTTTCCTCGTCGTTCATGGCCATGCGGCTGAACGTCGTGCGGATGTCGCGCGCGGCGAGCAGCGGATCGGGAACGCCGTTCGGACCTTCAGGATTGACGTAGATCAGGCCCATCTGCGAAGCGGCGAGCGGATTGCTGAGCTCGCGATCGCCCGAGAAGCGCTTGTCGCCGAGCCACTCGCTCTCCGGGCCCCAGAAGATGTCGTTCTGCGGCTCCCACACGTCGACGCGGCCGCCGGCGAAGCCGAAGGTCTTGAAGCCCATCGTCTCGAGCGCGACGTTGCCCGTGAGCACCATCAAGTCGGCCCACGAGATCCGCGCGCCGTACTTCTGCTTGATCGGCCACAGCAGTCGACGCGCCTTGTCGAGGCTCGCGTTGTCGGGCCAACTGTTGAGCGGCGCGAAGCGGATCGTGCCGTCGGCCGAGCCTCCGCGGCCGTCGGCGACGCGGTAGGTGCCCGCGCTGTGCCACGCGAGCCGGATCATCAGCGGGCCGTAGTTGCCCCAGTCCGCCGGCCACCACTCCTGCGACGTCGTGAGCGTCGCCGCGATGTCCTTCTTGAGCGCGGCGAGGTCGAGCTTCTTGAACTCCTCGGCGTAGTCGAAGTCCGCGCCCATCGGATTGGCCGCGGGCGAGTTCTGGTGGAGGATCGCCAAGTTGAGCTGGTTCGGCCACCAGTCGCCGATGGACATGGCGCCGGCGGCGGTGTGGCGGTAGCTCGCGTCCATAGTCTTGCTCTCTCCCATGACGGGGCATTTGGCGGCGTCGTTCGCGGCGGGAGCTTCGGCGGCGCTGTTGTTCTGGGTCGTGGCGCAAGCGCACAGCGACGCGACGAGCGCGAGCAGTGCGGACGGTTTTCCGAGATCGAGGGCGGACACGAAATTCCTCCTGGGTGGGGGTTGGGGGTTCGAAGGGTGGCGAGTTGTTGAACTCGAAGTGGAAGCGGACGACGGCGCGAGCGTGCTCAGCGCCGGTCGTTCGCTGCGCGAAGGCGGTCGTCGATCCACAGGAACCAGTAGACGAGACTCCGCCTCGTCGACGCGGTCGCCGCAGTTCGCAGCCTCGTTGAGACAAGTGCTTGCCCCGCGCATGCGCTCCGTGTCCCCGACCGCAGGGGCGCGGGAAATCCGTGGGCGCGGAGCGTGGCGGGGTCGGACGGCATCCCGGGATTCTAGGTACCCACTGGAGCGCATCCAATCCTAGACTTGATCTAAATCCGGCCTCGGGGCCACTCCGCCGCGCGTTCTCGCTCGGCGCGGCCCTGTGGTTACGCTCTCGGACATGCGAGGCAGCTTCCGTCTCGGCGGCGTGTTCGTGCTCCTGCTCGTGCTCCTGCTCTTGGCCGGGGCGGTTCTGTACTGGTCTTCAGCAGCCGCGCCGGAGGAAACGGCCGGGGTCGCTCCAGCGGCAGGCGAGGAGGCGCCGGTCGAACTTCGCGCAGGTCCGGCGCCGTTGGGACTCGAGCGCGGCGTGGAACGCGGCGAAGTCGCGGTGGCTGCGGCGGCGACGAAGACCGATGCGCCAGCGGCGATTTCGGTCGAAGCACCCCAAACGACCCTCGCGCTGCGCGGGCGCGTCCTCGTGACCGACGTCGACGGGCGCGTGCGCGAGGACTTGGACGGTGAGCTCATGCTCGGGCTCCGGTACGGACAGTCGATTTCGAGCGGGCCGGTTCAGGTCAGGGGTCGAGGCGAACGAGTCCTGTTCGCGGGCGGCGAATGGAGTGTCACGCTCGACGCTTCGCAGTCGATCGTGGGCGTCTCCGTCGAACGGCTCTTCGTTGGCGGCCGCTTCGCCGTCGTCGACGAGCCGAGCGAGCTCGTCGACGTCCCGTCCTCCGGCGAGCTGACCATCCGCGCGCACATGCCGCCCGCCGTGGTGTTGCGCGTAGTCGACAGTGCTTCCCGCTCGGACCTGCACGGTGTCTCGCTGGTACGCGCCGACTCGTTTCCGAACGAGAACGCGCGGCATCCCGGACTCGAGTTCGAGGAGCGCACGGTCGCGACCGGGCTCGCCTCGCCGATCGATCTTGGGGCGTACGCCCAGGCGCTCGGGCCGTGGGGCTCGGCAAGCTTGCTGGTCGGCGTGCGCGGTTACACGTGGTCGCTCGTCGAGGTCGACTTTACCCACGGCGGCGAACGCACGGTCGCGCTGGAGCGCGGCGCCGAGCTCACGGTGCTCGTGCGCGGCGTCGACCCGCAAGCCGACGAGCGGCTTCGATTGCGGCTCACAGACGTGGTCCCTCCGGTGCTCGACCTCGCGCTGACGGCCGACGGAGAGATCGAACTCCAAGCGCTCCCGCCCGGCGAAGTGCGCGTCTCCGCCGAGATCGGCGCATGGTTCGAAGACCCGCTCGTCGTCGGCGAAGCGCCTGTGGTGCTGCGCGCGGGCGAGCGCGCCTCGGTCACGCTCGACCTCGCGCCCGCGCCGGTGTTGGAGTTTGCGGACGTCGCAGGCGTCGTGTTTGTCGCGAAGGGCTGGGAGCGGACGTCGCTCGACGCGAGCCTCGAGCTGATCGGTACGGCTCTCGGCGGCGTCGAGCCGAGGCGCTCACTCAACGCGCTTCGCGAAGAATCCACGCGCGAGGGCTACGACGCGTTTCGCTGGGAGTGCAGAAGATTGCAGGTGGGTCGCCACGAGTTCGAGGTGAGCGAGCCGTGTTTCAGCGTCGTGCTCGACGTCCCGCCCGGCGGTCGCGACGACTACGAGCTCGTGCTCGACGCGCCCGCGGAACTGCTCGTGCTCGTCTTGGACGACGCGACGGGCGAGGCGGTTTCCACGGACCAAGTCAGGTGGAACCCGCGTCGCCCGGAGGGTGTTACCGGCGGCGGACTCGAGAGCGCGCGCTTCGACGCCGAGCGTGGCCGCTACGTGATCCGCACCGTGCCCACGGTCGTCGAACTCATGTTGTGGTCGAAGGAGTATCTGCCCTACAGCGGCGAAGTCGACCTGACGCGCGGCGTGCGCGAGCACACGATCCGACTGCAACGGGCGTCGTCGATCGAAGTCACGCTGCGCAGCGCGGGCACGCGACTTCCACTCCCCGACGGCTGGGACGACGAGCCCTCCGAGCCCATCTCCGGCGGCGCGACTCGCCTGACCAGCTTCAACTCCTGGAGCCGCACCTTTGTCGTCACCACGCCGGGCACTTACGAGCTCGTCCCTCCGCGCATACCCGGCTACCGCGAGCTCCCCGTGCAACGCATCGAAGTCCTCGCCGGCCGCAAGACCGAGCACGTGATCGAGTACGAGCCCGAGCGGCCGTAGCGTCGACCCAGCGTGCGAGTTGCGCTCCTCGGGCGCTTCACTCGGTTCCTCGACGACGCGCTACCTCATCCCGTGCATTCCCGGGCCGCCGTGGTCGTGCAGCGCCGCGATCTTTCTCAGGAGGCGCGGCCAGAGGAAGTACGCGACGAGGGCGAGGGTCACGGCGAGAGCGGCGACGAGGATTCGTTTCTTCGACACGGTCGACTCCTTCGGCGGGATCAGGTGAACGCGAGCGCGTCGCGGATGGTCAAGCGCGACGCCGCGCGGGCCGGGAGCGCGCCGGCGGCGGCGCTTCCGAGCAGCGCGACCGCGAGCCACACGAGCAGCGCGGGAAGCGAGACGGCGAGCGACAACGGGGCGCCGAACACGAGGACGCCGACGGCGTTGCCGATCATCAGGGACAGGGGCGCTGCGAGCGCGACGGCGGCCAGCCAGCTCGAGAGCCCGACGAAGAGCGCCTCGGCGACGACGACCCAGATCACGCGCGCGGGCGTGGCGCCGAGGGTCTGCATCACGCCGAACTCGCGGGTGCGCTCGACGACGCCCAGGCCGAGCGCGGACGCGAGCGCGAGCGCGCCGACGAGGCCGAGCAGCAAGCCCATGAAGTCGAGCGCTGCCTGCACGATCGCGACGTGGTTGCGAAGAATCGTGGTCCACAGCTCGGAGTCCAGCGCCGAAACGACGCCGAGCTCGAGGTCTCCGAGCGCGCTCTCGACCGCGCGCAACGCGTCCTTCCGGCCGGCCGCGTCCTGTCGAGCCGCGACGACGCGCAGCCCTTGCGTCGAGCCGGCCTGTCCGATCGCCTCGGCGAAAGCCGCGTGGCTGACATAGAGACCCTGGCTGCCGCCCAGTCCGATTCCGCGCACAATGCCGACGACGCGCCACTCGGTCGAGATCCCGCCGACAGATAGGGGCAGCGTGTCGCCGAGCTCGACTCCGAAGCGCTCGAGTTCCTGCGGCGAGCCGACGAGGGCGTCGCGATCGCCGGGCTGGAGCCAGCGCCCGGCCAAGAGCTCCGGCTTGAAGAGCGTCTCGGGCGGCAGCGCGTGGAGCCGCCGCGCGCCGTGCCCGCCGTCCTTGTGCGTTCCGGCGACGGCGACCTCCCCGGCCCGCACCTTCGCGATCGTGGCGATCCCGATCGGCTCGACGTGCTCGACCTGCGGCAACGATGCGAGCCGTTGCAGCAACGCCGCCGTCGGATGGGGCTGGCTGAGCGTGAGCTCCAGGTCGTATCCCGGAGAGGCGGCGCGAACTGCGAGCCGCTGCTCGCCCGCGGCTTCGACGTTCCATCCCGTCATGAACGCGCCGCCCCCGAATCCGAGCAGCATGACGCTGAGCGCGAGCCGGCCCCGGCGCCGCAGGGCGTGACGCAGAGCGAGGGTGAGCGAGGGACCGAGAGTGCGAGCGGCACGTCCGGTCGCCGCCTCGTTCCGCACGCCGGCCGGACCGCGGTACAAGCTCGCATCGCCGATGGCCTCGCGCACCGTGATCCGGCTGGCGGCCAAGACCGGCGCAGCGGCGGCGAGGAGCGGCGCCAGAAGCCCTGCGAGCACGAGCGCTCCGTAGCCCCACCAGGGGATGGCGACACTCGTCAGCACGACGTTCGAGAAGTCGGCGTACACGCCCGCGAGCTCGCGCGCTCCCGCGACCGTCGGTCCGAGCGCGACGGCGGTCGCGGCCGCGCCGATGGCCAGCACCATGCCCGCGTACATGCGGCCGACATGCGACGGCAGCGCGCCGATCGCTTTCATCGCGCCGATTTGACGCACGTGCCGCGCGAGCAGTCCCGAGACGAGCGTGGCCACGAGGAGTCCGCTCAACGCGAGCGCGAGCAGGCTGAACAGCAGCAGCACGATCGCGAGTGCGTTCATGAGCCGCTGGTGCGGGTGCTCTCCCGGCGGCGGAATGCGGATCTCCCGGACGACGGCGCCGCGCTCGGCGAGCCAGGCGCTCAACTCGCGCGCGGCGCGTTCGATCCGCGCGGCGTCGAGCGCGCCTTCGCGCAGCGTCAGCTTCAGGAGGTCGAGGTCGGCCGGCAAGCCGAGAGCCGAGACCGTGGCCGGCGTGCAGTAGGCGTAGCCGGTCTGGTCCTGGAAGGCCGGCGCGACGCCGGGGTCCACGACCACGCCGGAGATCGGCATGGTGTGTGTCTGCCCGTCGGGAGTCGCCACCGAGAGCGAAGCGCCGAGCTGCGTTCGCAGCAGCGGGAGCGACATTCGATCGAGCAACAGCGTCCCTTCGGGCGGCGGCCACGCGCCCTCGACCGGCTGCACGGCCTCGATGTCCATCGCGTCGAAGTCGTCGATCACGAACAGGGTCAGCGGCCGCCGCTCGCCCGCGCCGAACTCGACCCGCAAGCGCAGCATCGCGCGCCGCTCGGCGCCGGCGATCCCCGGTCGCTGCCGCACCGCCTCGAGCAGTCCGCGGTCGATGCCTCGCTCCATCACCAGCGTCGCCGCAGCCGGTCGCGAGCTCTGGAAGCTCCGCGGCATCTCGCGCGCCAGGATGCCGTAGGCCCCGAGGACGGCGCCGACGGCGGTCAGACTGAGCGCCGTCGCGAGCACGAGCACCGCGGTTCGTCCGCGCGCGAGCCACAGATCGCGCAGGACTTTCCGTCGAGCGATGCTACCCACGCGGCTCTCCAGCGCCGGAAGCCGAGCTCGGCGCCGCTCTCGGCGAGTGGGTCGCATCGATGGCGCCGATCCTGCCGTCGACGAGCGTCACGACCTGGTGCGCGTAGCGGCTCACGTCGCGTTCGTGCGTGACCATGAGCACCGTCTTGCCCGCCGCGGCGAGACCCTCGAAGAGCTCGAGGATCGCTTGCGCGTTGTGCGAGTCGAGGTTGCCGGTGGGCTCGTCGGCGACGACGACCGGCGGATCGTTCGCGAGGGCGCGCGCGATGGCGGCGCGCTGCTGCTCGCCGCCTGACAGCGCCGACGGCAGCTTGTCGGCCTGCGCTCCGATGCCCACGCGTTCGAGCAGCTCCAGCGCGCGCGGCCGGCGCTCGCGCACTGCGTACAGGCCGCAGAACTCCATCGGCAGGATCACGTTCTCGGCGATCGTGAGGCTGGGCAGGAGCTGGAAGAACTGGAACACCACGCCCACGCTGCGCCCGCGCCATTGCGCGAGTCCGCGCTGGTCCAGCGCGTCGACGCGCGCCGCGGCCACCTCGATCTCACCCGAGGTCGGACGGTCGATGCCGGTGACGAGGTTGGCGAGCGTCGACTTGCCGCTGCCCGAGCGGCCGACGATCGCGGCGAACTCGCCGGCGTGAACCAGCAGGTCCACGTTGTCGAGAGCGAGGAACGGACCTTTGCCCGTTTCGTAGCTCTTCGTGGCCCCGCGGAGTCGGATCAGCGCCTTGGGCGCGACTTCGCGCGCTGCGGCTTGGAGTGAGGGCATGCTCGAGGTGGTTCTGCGGAGGGAGCGCGTTCGAGTTCGGAAGGTCCGTTGAAGACAGCTCGGACGTTAGGGCCTCGCCCGCGCCTTCCGTCAGTGCCGCGCGTCACGATCGGCCGTGACACTTGTCACGTCTTCGCCGGCGACTCCACTCCGCCGCGCAGCTCGCGTACGCTCGCGGCGCCGATGCCGCCCAAAATGCTGTGGTTTCGCACCGTCGTGCGACTGGCGATCGCGCCTGTGTTGGTCGGTGCGCTGCTCTCGTGGCTCGATCCGCAGCGCGCGCAAGGTCACGGCCTCGGCGCCGGAGTCGGGCTCACGGTGCTCGGCGCCATCCACCTCGTCTATTGGCGGCGTCCCTGGCCTGCGACGCTTCGTCGCACGCTGGCCGCGGCCGCCGCGATGGTGCTGACGAACTTCGTGCTGATCCACTTGCTCTATCTCCGCCAGCCGCTGCTCTGGCTCTACCCCGCGCTGATCGTCGGCGCCGGTATGCGCGCGCCCGGGGCGGTGGTCGGAGTGGCGCTGCTCGCCCTCGCCGCGGCCACGTCGATGGACCTGGAGGGATCGTTGATCGCGCGCGCGCTCGGTCCGAACCACGCCGTTCTGTTGTCGGTCGTGCTGGCCGGGCTCGGCATGACCGCCGTGCGCCAGCTCATCGCCGTGAACGCGGATCTGGAGGCGACGAAGGCCGAGCTGGCGGAACTCGCGGTCGCGAGCGAGCGCGAGCGGCTCGCGCGCGAGCTGCACGATTTGCTCGGCCGAACGCTGGCGCTGATCGCGGTGAAGGCCGAGCTCGCCAGCCGCTTGAGTGCGAGGAACGATCCCTCCGCCGACGCCGAATTGCGCGACGTCCAGCGCCTTGCGCGCGACGCGGTTCGCGAGGTTCGCGAGGCGGTCACGGGCGAGTACACGACGAGCGTCGCGCGGGAGTTGGAAGCGGCGCGCCAAGCGTTGAAGTCGGCCGGCGTCGAACTGAGCGTCGCGCCGGGCGTGCTCGACATCGAGCCGGCGCACGAGGCGACCGTGGCCTGGGCGCTGCGCGAGGCCGTGACCAACGTCGTCAAGCACAGCGGCGCGAGTCGCTGCCGCATCGCGCTCGATGCGAGCGGCGGCGTGACGGTGCTCGAAGTCGTCGACGACGGTCGAGGTCCGCTCGGAGCGAGCGCGGGCATCGGACTGAAGGGACTTGCGGACCGCGTTCACGCGCTGGGCGGCACGTTCGAGGCCGGCGCGAACGAAGCCGGCGGCTTTCGACTGCGGGCCGAGCTCGGGGCGCGCGTGGCGACGTCTGCGGCGGAGGAGGCAGCGCCGTGATCCGGGTGCTGCTCGCCGAGGATCAGGTGATGTTCCGCACGGCCGTGCGCCGCCTGCTGGAACTCGAAGGCGACCTCGAAGTCGTGGCGGAGGTGGGGCGCGGCGACGAGCTCGTCGCTGCGGCGCTCGCTTCGGCGCCCGACGTCGCCGTCGTGGACATCGAGATGCCCGCACAGGACGGGATCGCGGCGGCGACGGAGCTTCGGCGCCTGCTTCCGACTTGCCGCACGCTGATCCTCACGACCTACGGCCGCCCCGGCTTCGTGCAGCGCGCGATGGAGGGCGGCGTGTCGAGCTTCATCTTGAAGGATGCGCCCGTCGAGCAACTCGCGGCGGCGATCCGACGCTGCGCGGCCGGAGAAGACGTCGTCGATCCGCTTCTGGCGACGCGCGCCCTCCGCGCCGGCGCCTGTCCGCTCACAGCGCGCGAGCGCGACGTCCTGCTCGCGTGCGCCGAAGGTCTCGCGACGGCCGACGTGGCGAAGCGCCTGTGGGTCTCGGAAGGCACCGTGCGCAACAAGATCTCCGAGGTGCTCGGCAAGCTCGGCGCTCGCAACCGCTCCGAGGCCGTGCGCATCGCACGCGAGCGCGGGTGGCTGTGAGCGCGCCGGCGGGCCGCGCTGCGCGGATCGACGCCACCGAACAAAAGTATGATTAGATAGACTTATGGCGCTCAAAAGTCGATTCTATCAAGCATGGCCAAGCGCACCCCTCCGACCTTCCCGGCTGCGGCGCGACAGTTGGCGGCCCTGGGCGAGCGGTTGCGCGCCGCGCGCCGTCGGCGACGCCTGACGCAAGCCGTTGTCGCGGCGCGAGTGGGTGTCTCGAAGCAAACGATCGCCAAGCTCGAGGCCGGCAACCCGGCGACCAGCTTGGCGACGATGCTGCGCGTCCTCCAAGTGCTCGGCCTCGGCGAGCAGATCGATCGCCTCGCGGCGGACGATGAGCTCGGGCGTCGGTTGCAGGACCTCGATCTCCGCGACCCGCCGCGCGGGAGGTCGGTGCGATGAGCGACGAACTCGAGGTGTGGCTCGACGATGCGACGCTCGTGGCGCAAGCGCGCCGAGTCGGTGTGCTCATGCGCTCCGCTGCGCGTGGCGGCGAGACGATTCGCTTCCGCTATGAAAACGAATGGCTCGAGGATCGCTCGACGAGCTTCGAGCTCGACCCGGAGTTGCCGCTGACGGGCGGTGAGTTCTTCCCGCGCGCCGGCGCCCAACTGCAGGGCGTGCTGCGCGATTCGGCGCCCGACCGATGGGGCCGCGTGCTGATGGAGCGGCGCGAGGCCGACGAGGCGCGCCGTGAAGTCCGCAAGCCGCGCCGACTCACCGAGTGGGACTTCCTCGCCGGAGTCAACGACGTTGCGCGCATGGGCGCGTTGCGGCTGCGCGACGCGAAGTCGAAGCGTTGGATCGACCACCGCGCGCCTGGCGTGCCGCCGTCCGCACGTCTGCGCGAACTCGAAGCCGCCGCGCGCGCCGTCGAAGAGCCCGGCGCCGAAGAACGCGCCGAATATGCCGAGTGGCTGCGACTGCTCGTGGTCCCAGGCAGCAGCCTCGGCGGAGCGCGGCCCAAAGCCTCGTTCCTCGAGGAAGACGGTTCGCTGTGGCTGGCGAAGTTCCCTGCTAGCGACGATCGATATGACCTCGGTGCGTGGGAGTTCCTCGCGCACGAGCTCGCTCGACGCGCGGGCGTCGATGTGCCTCCCTCCAGGTTCGAGCGCTTCGCGAGCAAGCACCGCACGTTCTGCGTCCGGCGCTTCGATCGTGTCGGCGCCAGTCGCCGAATGTACGCCTCCGCCATGACGCTCCTGCAGCGCAACGACGGCGACACCGCGAGCTACTTGGAAATCGCCGAAGCACTCCAGCTCCAGGGCGACGCCGAGCACATCGACGAGGACCTGCGTCAGCTCTACCGCCGCGTCGCCTTCTCGATCCTCGTCGCCAACCGCGACGACCATCTGCGCAACCACGGCTTCTTGCGCGGTGCGACCGGTTGGCGTCTCGCGCCCGCGTTCGACCTCAACCCGAGCCCGGACAAGTCCGCCCACGCGCTCGCGATCGACGAATCCGACCCGCGTCCGTCGCTCGAGACGCTTCGCTCGACGGCGCGCTTCTATCGCTTGTCCGACGCGCAAGCGGCGAAGATCGAGAGCGACGTGCGCGCCGCCGTCGGAACGTGGCGCAGCCTCGCAGACTCACTTGCGCTCTCCACCGCCGATCGCGATCTGCTGGCCTCCGTGCTGGAGCCAGGCTGAGCGGGCTGCTTGAAGTCGTAGTTGTGGATTTGTCGCGAGTCTCGCGGAGTTGCCCGCGGACCGGGGCGTGCGTCGGTCGCGGAACTGCGCTGGGCCATCGGTGCTGCAGTGTTCGTGTGAACGCGTCGTTGCTGCAGCGCATCACGATCGAGCCCGGCAAGTGTGGCGGTCGCCCCTGCATCCGAGGCAAGCGCATCCGGGTCACGGACGTGCTCGAGCTACTCGCCAACGGTGCGACGATCGAGGAGATCGTCGAAGACTATCCGTCACTGGAGCGCGACGACGTGCTCGCAGCGATCGCGTACGCGGTGCTGCAGACGAGCCACACGGTCCTTCGCGTGGCGTGAAGTTCCTGGTCGACAATCAGCTCACGCATGGATCCGGAGCACTTCAGCTACATCTCGCTTCCGGGCGCAGTTCCGCCTCTTGACCGCGCCGCGCGCTTCGAAGACCGAATCGAGCCCGTTCTGTCCTCCCAAGGGCCGTGCTCACGCAACGCGCCGCGCGCCGCGCGTGCGTGCCGAGGAGCTGGGCGAACGCGCCGAAACGAAACGGGCGCGGATCACGCCGCGCCCGTCCCCTGTCAACTCGATCCGCCTACTTGAGCGTGATCACGCCGCCGTCGGGAACGATCTGGCAGCCCGCGCTGATCACGATCGGGCTGCCGCCGTTGAAGGCCACTTCGTTGTACGTGCCCGCGAGGGCCCGCACGACACCGTCGGTCGGTCCGCCGGCGACGACGTTCGCCGCGAGGCGGATCGACGGGTACGGGTTGTAGAACGTTCCGCTCGACGTCCCGCTGTAGCCCGACTTGGCCCACATCTGCGAGCTCGCGAGGCGATTCTGCGCCAGCGTGCCCTGGCTCGTCGCGATCAGTCCCTGCACCTGCGAGACCGAGTCCCACATGTTGTAGCTGCCGCACGGAAAGCCCGTGTTCAGCGTCAGGTTCACGCGCGAGAAGTAGGCGATCACGCTGTTGCCGAGCGAACACCCCGGGCTGTAGGACATCGTGGTTCGCCACGACTCGCAGCCGAACCCCTGATTGCACGTGACGACTTTCCCGTGCGGCGACGCGGTGATCGATGCGGGGCAGCCGCCTTGCGGGGCGTCGTGGCACGCACCGAAGTTGTGGCCGACCTCGTGCGAGAACGTCTTCGCGTAGTCGTTGCACAGCGAGTTGACCGAGAAGCCGTAGCCGCCGTCGAATCCGTTCGGTAGCCCGGTCTGCATCTCGCTAAGGCTGTCGGGCCTCCACGCGACCCCCGCGGTCCAGCTGCCCGAACCGCAGGTCCCGTTCCACGGACTCAGGCGAATCAGCGACACCAAGTCGGCGCGCTTGCGGTTCCGCTCCGCGTGGACCCAGTCGAGGAAGCCCTCGCCGTCGTCGGTGATCCTGTCCAGGTCAAGACCGCCGTCGCCGCTCTCGCTGTAGTCGGCCACGTACCTCACGTCCGAGATGCGCAGGCGCACGGTGAGCGTCGAGTTGGCCGCGCGCGTGTTGAAGTCCGCCACCATCACGGCGCAGAGCACCTGGAACCCGGCCAGGTTCCCGACATAGGACGCCGCCTGGGCGGTTGAGACGAACAGCACGTCGACCGTGTTGCTCGGATCCGCGGGCGGCACGAAGTTCGTCAGCGCCCCGTTCGACGGCGGATTCCGCTGCTGTGGCGGCATCTGGCCGATCGTGGCGGGCGACGGAAGCTGGCAGCCGCCGCCGGACGCGTTCTGGCCGAGCACGCGAAGCACATGTTCCGTCTGCCCGATCGGCTCGAGCCGCCAAGTACGCGGCGTCGTGTGGTCGCGCGCGATCATCGCGAACGAGCGGTCCTTGCGCGCGAGGAACACCTCGCTGACCGCGATGTCGGCGAGCTTGCCATACCACGTCCAGTCGTCGGGGCCGCGCCAGTCGCAGTGGAAGAAGATCAGCTCGAGGTCCTCGCCGTCGAGAGACGGCATCGAAACGCGGACCTGATTCGACTCCGGCGTGAACTGCGCGGCCGACGCGACGTCGAACGTCACGACCGCCTGCTGCTCGCCGGCGTCCGCGCCGGGCTGCGCCTGGCCGCGCACGTGCACGAGCGGTCCGACGATTTGTCCCGTAGCGGGCCAGATGGTCGCGTGGTCGTACCAGCCGCCGCCGAGGACGCGGATTTGGTTTTCAGGCAGGCGGCGCTCCTGGGGCGTGAGCGGCGCCTGAGCGCTCGCGACTTGTCCGATCGCGAGCGCGATCAGACACAGCAGAGGTCTGCAGTACTTGGTGGAGTGCATGTCCGTCGCCTCACTGCAAGTTGACGAGGACCAGGACCAAGCCTTCGCCCGACTCGAGCGAGCT
>CALFYL010000337.1 GCA_937952135.1 uncultured Planctomycetia bacterium | reverse complement strand
CTCGGAGGCGGCCGCGATCCGCTCGAGCACCTCTCGATCCAACACTTCGCGGTCCGTAGGGCGCGCTTCGAGGAGCGCGAGCAGCACGTCGGCGCGTTCGCGAGTCGAGGACAGGGCTTCCGACGCGTCCAGGACGGCGAGCAGCACCTCCGAGTTGGAGTTCGGATGCGCGATCACCGCGCGCTGCACGCGCGAGCGGCCGCTGGTCGACAGGCCCGTCTCCCCGCTCCGCCGCGCGAGGGCGCGCAGCGTCGGCGCCGCGCAGTCCTCGCGCTCCGCGAGGGCCATGAGCAGGCGCTCCTGGTTCGACGTTCCGCTCACTTCGCGCGTCGCCTTCAACCAGCGCTCGCGCGTGCGCTCGTCGGCCGGGAGCACTTCGAGGCCCTTGAGGTACAGGTCGGCGCGCTGCGATTGCGACGGCGTGTGCCAGACGAGTTCGAGCCAGCGCTGCGCGGAATCGGCGTCCAGCGCACTGCGCTCCGCGAGCGCGTCGAGCACGCGCGCCTGGTCCGAGCCCGACGTCATCGGCCGCGAGGCTTCGAGCAGCGCCTTCGTGAGCCCGCGGTCCGTCGGCGCGGCCGTCGCGGCCTTCACGTAGAACTCCGCGCGCGCCGAGTTCGGCAGGCTCGAGTTCTTGCTCGCCTCGATCGCCGCGCCCAGTTGCTCCGGCGTCAGCGCCTCCAGATCGCCGAGGCGCTCGAGGTACAGCACCTTCGTCGACGGATGGTTCACCTTCTCCAGCTCCGCGACGAGCGCCGGCACGCCGCCCGTCCGCAGGATCCGCTCGGCGCGCGCCTCGGCGCCCAGCGGCGTGCTTCGCGCGATCTGGAGGACTTGCTCCCCCAGCCACTCGCGCGCGCTCTCGTCGACGGCGGTCGCCCGACCGTTCACGCTCCACTGCGGCGCCTCGCCGTGCTTCGCGGTCCAGATGCGATCGCCGTCCGCCGCGCGCGTGCGCAGCGCCACGCTCGAGCCCTTCTCGCGCAGCACGAAGTCTCGATCGTCCGGCGTGAACTCGACCTCGCCGACGGCTTCGAAGAGCACCTCCGTCCCCGCGCGCCGGATCGCGAGCTTCGTGCGGGTCGTGCCGCCTTCGCTGGACGTCGTGTAGACGGTGCCTTCGTGGTGCATCAGGCTCACCAGGTCGGCGGGGTGGGTCTGGCACGCCGCCGCGCCTAGGAGCGCGCCGAACAGCGCGACGTGCACGCCCCCAAACGCGGCGCGGAACCGCGACGTGGGCCGGGCGCGGGTGGAACGAACGAGCGAACGAACAGGCTGCGACAAGTGGTTCATCGTGGGAACTCCTCCGTGGGAGCGCGAAGGTAGGGAGGCCCGCCACCGGCGCCACGCCGCGCCCGCAAATCGGCGTCCCGTGCGTCCCTCGCGCGGGAAGCAGCCCGCTCGGCGCGGACCGATTCCCCAAATCGCTTGTCGGGAACTCAGGCCCCGCTGGAGAGCGCCGGCGTCCGGGGGCCGACCGTGTCGTCGAGCACGCCGAACAGTTCGTCGAACACGAAGGGCTTCTGGATCAGCGGCCGCTTGCAGCGCTGCGAGAAGCTCACCGCCTCCGGCGAGGCGAGGTCGCCGGTCGCGAACACCGTGCGCCCGAGCAGCGGCGAGCCTTCGTGCGCCAGCCGGTCGTGGAACCCGATGCCGCCCATGCCCGGCATGCGCAGGTCGCAGAGGATCGCGTCGTACTGCGCGAGGCGGTTCTTCGTCGCGAGCGCCGACTCCGCGCAATCCGCTTCTTCGACCGCCCAACCGCGGCGCTCGGCGTGGCGCCGGAGCACCGTGCGAACCGCCTTGTCGTCGTCCAGCACGAGCAGGCGCCGGCCGGGCGGGCCCACCACATGGCGCGGCGGAGGCTCGGCGCGCGCCGGAGCGTTCGGAATCACGACGTGGAACACCGCGCCGAATCCCGCGGGCCCTTCGTCGACGCTGATCGTGCCGCCGTGGCCGCGCACGATGGCGTGGGCAATCGCGAGGCCGAGGCCGGTGCCCTTGCCGGGGCGTTTCGTCGTGAAGAACGGTTCGAACAGGCGCGCGCGCAGCGACGGCGGAACACCCGCGCCCTGGTCGGTGACGTTGAACTCGACGCTGTCCCCGATGCTGCGCGCGTCGATCGAGACCTCGCCGTTCGGCGGGCTCGCGTCGAGGGCGTTCGCGATCAAGTTCGAGAGCACCTGCTCGAGCCCGGTGCGGTCGGCGCGCACGCGCTCGGGCTCGATGGTTCCGATCGTCATGCGGCGTCCGAGCGCGCGTTCCTGCGGGGCGAGGCCGCGGATCACGCGCTCGACGAGTTCGCGCACGTCGAGCTCCTCCGGCGTCTGCGTCGCTTGGCCGGCGAGCGCCGAGAGGTTGCGCACGATGCCGCGGCAGCGCTCGGCCTGCTCTTCGATGATGCGCACCGTGCTCGCGACCTGCGGCGTGCTGCTCAGGATCTCCGCGTAGCCGAGGATCACGGTGAGCGGGTTGTTGAGCTCGTGCGCGACACCCGAGACCAGCGTGCCCAAGGCGCGCAGCTTCTCGTCGCGCGCGAGTTCGCGCTCCAGCCGCTCGCGTTCGAGCACCGCTTCGCGCATGCGGCGGTGCGAATCCTGCAGCGCGCTCACCACCAGCCCGAGTCCGAGCATCAACTGCACCGCGACGTCGATCAGCGAGTTCAGCGACATCGCGTAGCGCAAGTACGGAGACGCGTCGATGAAGAACGCGACGACGCCGTGCGCGCACCAGCTCACCAGCAGCCCGGTCAGCGAATAGCGCACGAGGCGCATGCCTTGCTCGTCGCGCGGCTGGCGGCGCAACACGCGCAGCGCGAAGAAGGCGCACGCCACCATCACCGGCATCTGCACCGTGAGCAGCGCGGGCATGCCGGGCACCGGGAGCGGAGCGAGCGCGAGCAGCACGATGGTCGGCCACCACGCCCGACGCAGCCACTTGCCCGGCCGCTCGCCGACCAGCTCGTAGCACCCGCGCACGATGTACAGGCCGAAGGTCGCCTTCAGCGCGAGGTAGCCCATGTAGGCGCCGCGCGCGAGAAACGCACCGTCGCGCCAGACTTCGGGCGAGACGACGTCGTGCGTGCTGAAGAAACGCACGCAGAGGATCGTGAGCGACCACGCGAGCGCGACAAAGGCGCGGTGGAAGCTGTCGAGCGCGCCCGACGCGAGCTCGCGCGTTCGAAGCGCTCCGAGGATCGCCACGAACACCCACGCGACGAAGGCTTGCACCCAAAGCCCGACCAACGCGAGGAAGTCGATGCGGTCGAAGAGGAACATGCGTACCGCGGCCTACTCTAATCACGCCGTGCGAGAGCGGGAGTCGCTTTCGAGCTGCGAAATCCGGCCGGAAATCAAGCGAGGGGCGCCCATCGCTGGACGCCCCTCGCGCTCGGCGCAATCCCCCCTTTGGATTGCTTCGATCCTCGGCGCTGTTGCACGCCGTGTTTCAAACTTCGATCGAGCCCGTGTTCACGGGCGCGATCACGGCTGGTAGGTGAGCTGCACCGCGTTCGAGAGCGCGGTCGTCTTGCAGCTCAGCGGGTCGCGGTACCAACCCTGCACGTAGGCCTTCGAGCCCGCGGTCCAGGGCGCGCCGAGCGCCGTCGGCTGGGAGAGCTGGAAGGCGTTCCAATCGAGCGTGAGCGCGCCGTCGCAGCCGCCGGCCGTGCCGTTCGAGCCCTGCTGGAGCATGCGCAACGTCGGCGCCTTCACGCACAGGAAGCTCGTGCCGACGCCCGGGCCGCACCATTGCTGCGGGAGCGCGACGAGCCCGTAGAACAGCACGCCGCTGCGCTGGCCGTCCATGCCGCTGACCGTGATCTGGCAGGGCGAGGTGTGGCTCACGACCGGATTGGCGCTCGCGGAGATCGTCGGCTGGCAGCCGGCGACGCTCACGCCCGAGGTGCAGTAGGTCAGCGGGCCGCCGGCGAGTGTGTTGCGCAGCACGGACGCCGTCGAAGCGTCGCGGTTCGCGGTCACGAGGTCGTTCGAGCCGTTGCCGTCGAGGTCGCCGACGGCGAGGGCGGTCGGGTAGGCGCCGACGGCGAAGACCGAGGCGGGCCCGAACGTGCCGAGGCCGAGGTTCGCGAGCGCCGAGACGACGTTCGAGTCCTCGTCGGCGATCCCCAGGTCGAGGTCGCCGTCGACGTCGAGGTCCGCGATCGCGACCGCACCCGGGTTGACGCTGTTCGTGAGGTAGGCCGTGGCCGTGAACACGCCGCCGGCGTTGCGCAGCGCGACCGCGTAACCGACCCCGTTGTTCTCGAGCGTCGTGGCGAGGTCGAGGTCGCCGTCGCCGTCGAGATCGCCCGCGGCCATGCCGCTCGGCTTGTCGTTGAACGGCATCGCGACCGATTGCACCGGGCCGAATGCGCCGCCGCCCGTTCCGAAGAGCAGGTCGACGCGCCGGCTGTCCTGCGCCGCGACGGCGATGTCGACGCGCCCGTCGGCGTTCAGATCGCGCAGCACGAGGTCCCGCGGCCGCTCGCCCACGGCGAGCAGCGCGCCGGTGCTCAACACACCGGCCGCGTTGGTCACGATCTGCAGGTTGTCCGACGAGCGGTTCGAGGTGACCACGTCGAGGTCGCCGTCGCCGTCGACATCGCCGAGCGCGAGGTGCTGGGGCTCGTCGCCGGTGAGGTTCGCGAGGCTGCCGAGGCTGAACACGCCCGCCGTGTTCACGAGCACGCGCACCGCGTTGACGTTCTTGAGCGCGACCACGAGGTCCATGTCGCCGTCGCCGTCCATGTCGCCGGCCGCGACCGCGCCGAGGCCGACGTTCAGCCCGACTTGGAGCACCTGGCCCGCGCTGAACGCGCCGGCGCCGCCGTTCGTGAACACCTCGAGCCACTCGGGGCCGTTCACGCCCTGGAGTTGGCCGCTGGTCACGGCGAAGTCGCGGTCGCGGTCGCCGTCGACGTCGAGGACGGCCACGCCGGACGGGCGCCATCCCTGCAATGCGTGCGTCGTCGCGGGTTGGAAGGAGATCTGAGCTGCGGCGGGCGCCGCGCCGCCGGCGAGGGCCAGCGTGAAGTGGAGTGCGAAGGTCTTGTTCATCGGGTCGTTCGGAGTTCGCGGAGCCGGCGTGCGCCGCTCGCGCTGCGTGGAGAGGGAGAGAACAGCTCCTCGAGGCGCGCTTCTCCCGCGCTCGTCGAGCGGACGGCCCTACTCAAGCCCTGTGCCGAGGGCCCGCGCGCCGCGCCGCACCCTTCCCGGCCGCCGGAGAGCGCGTTCCAAGCGCTCGCATCCAAACCTTGGACCCGCATCGCTGTCTTGGACTCGGACGCGCGCGCCCGCGGCCAACGTGCTCGCCGAGAGCTGGCTCGCCACAAACGAGCCCGCCGCGGTCCTCGCAGGTCCGCGGCGGGCTCAACCGGACGGAGATCGGCTCGTCTATTCGCAGACGGCGAACTTCAGCGCGTTCGAGAGGCCGGTCGTCGAGGCGCTCTGCGGATCGCGCATCCAGAACTGCGCGTGGATCGCCTCACCGGGGTCCACCGACCACTGCGTGTAGTACGAGGTCGTGAAGGTGAACGCGTACGCGCCGGTGCAGTCGGTCCCGCTGGCCGAGCCGCCGCTCGAGGCGAGCGGGGTTCGGACGAGCGGAGGCTGCACGCACAACGTGCCGCCTTGGAACGGAGCCGCGGCCGGAGCGAAGCCCCAGAACAAGAGGCCGTTCTTCTGGCTGATCACGTTGCTGCAGAGCACGGTCATGTTGCCCGCGCTCTTCGACGCGCTGCCGACGAAGGACACCGTCGGCGTGCAGCCGAGCGAGTTCACCTTGCCGGTGCAGTAGGTCGAGACCGGGTTCGTGTCGACGAGCACCGGGCCGAAGTGCCGCGTCGCGCCCCAGTTCCCCGCGACGTCCCTCGCGCGCAGGTGGAAGTAGCGCGCCGCCGTCGACGAGCCGATGTTCTGCACGAAGCTGGTGGCGGTGCTCGCGACGTTCAGCGCGCCCGTCGGGTCGGTCGTGGGGTTGGTGTCGATGAGCGCCGCGTAGCCGGCGAGCCCCGAACGCGCGTCGGTCGCGCTGTTCCAGGTCACCGTCACCGACGCGTCGCACGAGAGCACGCCCTCGTTGTGCGTCGGCGAATCGAACTGGAACGGCCCCTGAGGCGCGGCGGTGTCGATCCTGTAGGCGCCCGAGTTGGTGTGCCCGTTGAACCAGTTGCCGCAGTTGTCGACCGCTTTGATCGAGAAGTACCACTCGCCGTCGGAGAGCAGCGTGTTGAGCGCGGTGACCTGCTCGATGTCCTTGGTCTGGTCGGGCGGCGTGACCGCGCCCTCGGTCCACGTTCGGCTGTAGCCGTCGATCCCGGACAGATTGTCCGTCGCCGCCGTCCACTGGAGCGCGACCAGCGGAGCGTTGCTCCACACGCCGAGCGTGTGCGTCGTCGACTGCAGGTTGGTGATGTTGCTCGGCGGAGTGCCGTCGACGGTGATCTGCACCGAGTCCGACTCGTCGACCCACGTGTCCGAGCGCGCGTCGACGCTCCACGTCTTCACGCCCTCCGTCGCCCAGCGCGTGACCCACTCGGCGCTGCGCTCATCGTTCGTCCCCAGCGAGCCCAGCGTGATGTCGCGGCCGCTCGTTTCGTTGTCGGTCAAGTCGCAGACGATCCCGTCGTGGAGCGTGGTCGTCGCCGCTTGAAGCGTGTCGCCGCTCGCGCTGCTGTCGAGGAACACCGCGGTGGCGAAGTACTGGGGATTGGTGACCGTGGCGGTGAGAGTGACGTCGTCGTTGGGCTTCACGAACGTGTCGTCCGCGGCGACATCGAGCGTTCCGTTCGGCGTGGTGTCGTCGAAGATCTGCTGCACGGTCACGCTGTAACGAATCGAGCCCGTTGCGCTGTCGGGCCACACCTTCCAGCGCCAGGTCCCCGCCTGCGGGTTCACGAAGGTGCGCAGCTCGGTGTTGTCGATCGACGACTGCTGCGCGGTGTACTCGCCCGTGTTGCCCGCGGGGTCGATGCCGCCCTGGGGCGAGTCGAGGTAGAGGTCGTAGTCGTTCACCAGCGCCTGCGCCGCGCCGGCCGAGCATTGGTCCTCGTGGTACGTCATCACGACCACCAACTCGATGCATCCGACGTCGACGGTGAAGTCCGAGAAGCCGAAGATGCCCGGGTTGAGCGTAGCGCCCCAGTTGCTCCGCTCCGTCACGCCCGCGAACTGGTAGTGCGCGTTCAGCGCGTTGATGCGGCCCGCGCCGTACGAGTTGAGGTGCGTGGCCGAAATGCCGGCCTGCGTGGTGATGTTCTCGTCGGCGAAGGGAATCGCCGTCGCCATGATCAGCGACGCGAGCCGGTGCGGCGCGTACCGCAAGTAGTCGCGGTGATCGGCGAGCTGCGCCGCCAGACCCGCCACGTGCGGAGTCGCCATGCTCGTGCCGGAGTTGTTCTTGTAGCCCGAGCCCGAGTTGGCGTCGACCGACTTGATCATGCGGCCGGGCGAGACAACGTTGGGCTTCCAGCGGCCGTCGCCGAGCGGTCCGGTGCTCGACGAGGTCCACTTCACGCCGGGATCGCCGGCCGCCGCGTCTTCGTGGTCGAGCACGCTGCCCACCGAGAGCGCGTTCTTCGCCGCCGCGTTGCTCCCGATCGAGTTCGCTCCGACGGTCACGCCGTAGTTGCCGACGCCGAACACGTAGAGCTGTTCGTGGTCCCACACTTCGGCGTCGATCGTGCGCGGATTGGCTTCCGAGCCGATCCACGGAACCCCGACCGCCGGCGCCGAGCCGTAGGAGTTGCTCACGACGTGCGGCTTGGGCGAGACGTTGCCCGAGCCGTCGGTGTAGTCGCCGCGCATGTTCGAGAAGAGCGTCGATAGCGCCGTGCCGGATCCTGCGCACGCCCCGTCGAATTGCTTGACGTTGCGGATGCGCAGAGTGTTCAGCGATCCCAGGCCGGGTGCGACGCCGGTGAACGCCGCGGAGGCGCTCGGCGGCCGGCCGAAGAAGATGCCGGCGACGTGCGAGCCGTGTTCGCACAGGTCGGTGTAGGCCGTGCCGCTGCCGCTGTAGTTCCAACCGACGCCGAAGGTGTGGTCGAGGCCCAGGTGCGCCGTGTCGATGCCGGAGTCGATCAGCCCGACGGTGACCGCCTGCGCCGTTCCGCCGTCGTAGTCGGCGCGCGTCTCGTCGACGAGCGTCAGCGGCGACGACTCGTGGTCCTCGAGCTGCGCGCGCAGGTCGGGTTCGACGAACTGCACGAAATCGAGCTCGACCAGCGGCTCGACGCCGGCCGGCGCGACTCGGCAGCGGAAGGCGCGAAGGCGTTCGACGTACTCGAGCACTTCGACGCCCGCGGTCTCGAGAGCGCGTTGCTGCCAGCCGTTCGACTGGCACCGCGTCGCGCGCGCCTGCGCGTTGCCCTCGCTCACCGCTCCGCCCGGCGCGCTCTCGTCGACGGTCCCGACGGGCGTGTAGGTCGACGCGGAAGACAGATCCGAGTCGTAGACGTTCACGTACAGCTCGACAGGCTTGTTCGCGGGCCACAGCGCAAGTTCGTGGACCAGGCGCGGGTGCACCTTCTGCTGCGCGCGCGGCACGCCGAGCCAGCGCACGAACTCGAGCGCCGCGAGGGCGTCGATCGAAGCGGCCGGGAACGCGAGCTTGAGCGTGTAGTGCGGGTGGAAGCCCAGCACGCGCGCGCCGAGCTCCTCGAGCTGCGCGATGCGCTCGGGCGTGATGCGCTTCGAGAACATCGCGAAGGCGAAGGCCTCGTGCGCCGGCCGGCCGTCGAGCGGCTGCGCTTGAAGCTTCGCGAGCAGCAGCGGGTCGATGCGCTCGCCCGCGGGCGGATAGTGCGAGCCGCCGGCGAAGGCGAGGAAGTACGGATCGCCGGCCGCGGGGGCGACGAGCACGTCGCCGTTGTCGCCCGCGGCGTAGACGGCGGGCTGCGGGAGCGGAACGTCGTCGGAGTGCGCCGCCGCGGCGACTTGGCCGGCGCCGCCGTCGAGGGCTTCGAGCGGCTCGGGACGGACCTGCTCGGCACGGACTCTCTCGGGGCGCGTCGCCTCCGGTCGAGGCGCCGGCGCGGAGAGCTGCGGGAAGGCGGGGAGCGTCAGGCCTGCGGCGGCGGCGAGCCAGCGCAGCGGTGCATTTCGGTGGGGAAACATGGGAGTTCTCGTGCGATCGGAGCCGGCGCCGTTCGTCGTGGGCCGAAGTGCCCGCGCCTCGCGGCGGCGAGGGGGGAGGCGCAAGTCGCCGCGCGCGACCGACAACAAGTCGCGGGTTCTCCGTCCAGTCCGCTGCCCGCGCGCGCACTTGGGCTTCGAGCGCCGACCCTGCGCGCGCGACATGACTTCCCCGACACCTGGTCCCGGCCTTTCGTCGCGGCGTCGCGTCGGCGTCGCGCCCCTCGACGTCGCGGAGATCCAATCCGAGTCAACGCGCCGCGGCGGACGTAGCATGCACCGGCTCGCAGGCTCCGAGACGTCCATGGCCGAAGCGCTCGAAATCCAGCGTCTTCTGACGCGTTTGGCAAACGGCGACGACGCCGCCGGGGACGAGCTGCTACCGCTCGTGTACGACGAGCTCTACGCGCTCGCGCGGCGCTACATGGCCGGCGAGAAGGCGCACCACACGTTGCAGGCGACGGCGTTGGTGCACGAAGCGTGGATCCGGCTGTCGAACGACGAGACGCCGCAGTGGCGCAATCGCGAGCAGTTCGTCGGCGTTGCGGCGCGCGCGATGCGGCGCGTGCTCGTCGACCATGCGAGGCGGCGCGATGCGCGCAAACGCTCCGGCGCGGGCGAGCGCTTGCCGTTCGAGGCGTTGCTCGAGCTCTACGAAGAGTCGGGGCCGGCGCTCGTCGAGCTCGACGAGGCCCTCGCGAAGCTCGGAGGCGTCGATCCGCAGCTCGTGCGCATCGTCGAGTTGCGTTTCTTCGTCGGCGCCTCGAACGAGGACATCGCGAGCGCGCTGGGCGTGTCGACGCGCACGGTGGAACGCGGTTGGAAGACGGCCCAGGCGTGGTTGCGCGCCGAGTTGGGCGAAGCGGCGGCGCCGGGGCCGTGAAAAAGAGCTCGTCCGGCTGTCGGATGGCGCGCGCGGCTTGCGCCTTCTCCCTTCGATGAGCTCCGATTCGTGGCCCCGCGTGCGCGAAGTCTTCGAGCGCGCCGTCGAGCTTCCGCCGGGCGAGCGCGAGGCGTTTCTGGAGCGCGAGAGCGAGCGCGAGCCGCTTCTCGTGCGCGAGGTGCGGCGCCTTCTCGCGAGCTGGACCGACGACTCGAACTTCCTCGAGCCGCCCGGCGAAACGCGCCTGGCCGAGCAGCTCGCGCGGCGCCCGCTGCACATGCCGTCGGACGGCAGGATCGGCGGCTACCGCATCGAGCGCGTGCTCGGCTCGGGCGGGATGGGGACCGTGTACCTCGCGCAGCAGGAACGCCCGTCGCGCCAGGTCGCGCTCAAGCTCATGCGCGGCGGACTCGGCGCCCAGGGCGGCCAGCGGCGCTTCGAGGCGGAGGCCGAGATCCTCGGCCGTCTGCGCCATCCGGCGATCGCGACGGTGCACGAGTTCGGCGTGCACGCGAGCGAGGGCGGCGCCGTGCCGTACTTCGCGATGGAGTACATCGACGGCGCGCTCGACCTGGTCGAGTTCGCGCGCCGCAAGCAGCTCTCGCTGCGCGAGCGCGTCGAGCTCGCGGCGACGTTGTGCGACGCCGTGCAGCACGCGCACGGCAAGGGCGTGATCCACCGCGACCTCAAGCCCGGCAACGTGCTCGTCGACGAGCGCGGCGCGCTCAAGGTGATCGATTTCGGCGTGGCGCGCATCGTGGGGCCCGACCTCGCGCGCAGCATCGGTGCGACCGGCGGCGCCGCGCTCGGGACGATCGCCTACGCGAGCCCCGAGCAGTTGCAGGGCGACTGGCGCGACGTGGACGTTCGCGCGGACGTGTATTCGATCGGGGCAACGCTCTACGAGCTGCTCACCGGCCGGCCGCCGTTCGAGATGCGCGAACGCGCGCTCGTCGACGCGCTTCGCGAAGCGTGCGAGACACCCGCGCCGGCGCCGTCGAGCGTGCGTCCGTCCGTGCCGCGCGAACTCGACTGGATCGTGCTGCGCTGTCTCGAGAAGGAGCGCGAACGCCGCTACGCGACGTGCGACGAGCTCGCGCGCGATCTGCGTCGCTGGCTCGCCGGCGAACCGGTGCTCGCGGCGCCGCCCAGCGCGTCCTACCGAGTGCGCAAGTTCGTCGCGCGGCACCGCGTCGGCGTGGGCGCGGCCGCGATCGTGCTCGCCAGCTTGATCGCCGCGGTCGTGGTCTCGACGTCGAAGACGCGCGAAGCCAACCGCGAGCGCGAGTTCGCGGTGCGAGCCGGACTCGCTTCGCAGCGCGACGCCGAAGCCGCGCGCCTGGCGCTCGCCGAAGCCGACGAGCAGCGCCGGCTCGCGACGCTGGCGAGCGAACAAGCGGCGCGCGACGCCCAGTCCGCGCGCCTGGAGTCGCGCCGCCGCGCGGCGGTGCTCGAATCGCTACGCACCATGCTCGGCGCGGTCTCGCCCGAGGAAGACGGTCGAAACGTGACGCTGTTCGAGCTGCTCGAGCGCCGCCGCTCGACCCTCGAAGCGGAGTTCGAGGACGATCCCGAGCTCCGCGTGTCCGTGCAACAGTTCCTGATCGAGGCCTACGGCAACCTCGGGCTCGGCGGACACGGGCTCGAGCTCGCCGAATCCGCGCTCGCGACGATGGAGACGGCGGGTACGTACTCGCCCAGCGAAGTCACGGCGATGCAGTTCTTCGTCGCGCGCCGCTGCTTCGAGCAAGGCCGCATGGAAGACGCTTCACGGCTCGTCGAACGCGCGCGCGCGCTGTTGAAGGACGAGGGGGCCAAACTGCCCGAAGACGGCGTGGCGGCATTGCAGATGCAGGCGATGGCTCTGGAGAAGAGCGGCGAGATCGACAAGTCGATGCAGGCTTTTCAGGAGGCGCTGCGCGCGGCGCGCGACTCGCTCGGCGACGACCACGTGATGACTCTGATGCTCATGACCGACGTCGCCCTGGGGCGCGCGCTGCTGCGCAAGGTCGACGAAGCCGAGGCGCTCGCGCGCGAGGCCTACGAACGCGCGAACCGCGTGCTTCCGGCGGGACACTCGCTGCTCCCGCTGTTCTCGATGCGCCTTGGCAGCGTGCTCGTCGCCGCGGGGAAGTCGGCGGAAGTGATCGAGCTGCAACGCACGGTCGTCGCGCAGGCCGAAGCGCTCTTCGGCGAGCACCATCGCAACGTCGCACAGGCGCATCGCGAGCTCGCGAGCGCGTTGCTCGGCGCACAGCGCTACGGGGAAGCGGCCGAGGTCGCGCGGCGCGCGCTCGAATTGGCCGAGCGCCACCACCCCGAGGACGTCGAGCTGCACCTGCTCGTGCGCGGAACACTCGGCGGCGCGCTCGACGGTCTGCAACGCTTCGACGAAGCGATCGCGAACTGGCGCGCGTGCGTCGAGCTGTTCGAGAGCGTCGGCCGGCGCGCGGATCCGTACGCGATGCAGGCGCGCGTCGGCGTCGGGGCCGGACTGCTTCATTCGCGCCGCTTTCCCGAGAGCGAAGCGAGTCTGAGGGAGACGCTCGAGATCGCCGCCGACGCGCTGCCGCCGGACGATCCGACGGTGGGCTACGCGCGCCTGCTGCTCGGACAGGCGCTCGGCCAACAGGACCGTCTCGCCGAGGGCTACGACGAAGTGGCCGCCGCGCACGAGATCCTCTCCAGGCACGACTCTCCCGGCCCTCGACGTCGCGCGAAGGAGGCGCTCGAGATGCTCATCGGCGCCGCGGAAGTCCTGGGCCGCCGCGAAGACCTCGAACGCTGGCGCAGGTTGCTCGACGACTGACGACCGCCGCCGTGCGCTCCCACCGTGCCTGGCCGCCAACCGAAGTGGGGAACGAGAGCACGGTCTCTCGTCTGTGGGCCTCCTGAAGCCTTATGCGGATGATCGCGCGGGCGGAAAGGACACAAACATCGAGGGCAATGTTCTGGTGAGTTGACGAGCGAACCGGCCTCTGCGCGAGCGCCTGCCCGCCGCCGCTTCGGTCCCGGCCATCGAAATGACAAGAGCAGCCCATGAGAATCGACACCAAGCTCCCCGCAGTTCTCCTGCAGTTCGCGACCGCCGGATTGGCACTCGCCAGCTCGACCGCCCATAGCCAGTCCAGCAGCACGAACACTCCTGCTTCATCGGAAACGGTTTGCAGTGTGCATTACGTCCGACCCGGGGAAACCTTCCACACGAACGAGGGGGTCACAGTCTTCAACGGCGCCGGATCTCAGCGCGGTTGGATCCGTGTGCAGAGCTTCCCGCCGACACCCTCGAATCCGATCCCTCACGTGGTGGTGGATGTCCCGAGATTGGGCCTCGCGGTGGTGAGCGGACTGGAGACCGGAGACACCGTCAGGGTCGAGAGCTTCGCCCACGTCACCGTGGTCGGCGACGGTTGCGGAGACACCGAGCCCTCGTCAGGCACGTCGATGGCGAGCGGCGGAATCAACGTGGTTGGCGACAAGGTGGTGGTGCACCTTCGTGGATCCAACAACGACGTCGACTTCAAGTCAGACACCCAAGGTTCGCACGTGACCGTGTACGATGAAGGAACGGGAAACGACATTGATCTCAACGGCACGAGCAACACCGTGACGAACCCCGAAGGTCAGGTCGTGCACGACTGAGTTCGCCTATGAAGACCGCGATCGCAGCCCTCGCCCTTGCGCTCGGTGGAGCCGTTTGCGGTGCTGCGATCGCGCTCGTGTGGTGTGGAACTGTCCACGAGCTGGCCCAGGAGCCCACGACGAGCGAAGGCGCTGGCGCCGCCCACGCACAGAGCTCGACGCTCGCGATCAGGCCCGAATCGGACGCGGGCGCGTCGACGGGTGCGCTTGCGGAGATCGAGGCGACGCGCACGCCGATCGTCGCGGACCTCGAGCGCGCGGTGGTGGAGCTGACTGCGGAACTTGAGGGCTCGCGGGCCGCGCTCGCGGAAGCAAGCGAGCAACTCGAACTCGTGCGCGCGGAACTCTCGTTCGCGCGCGAGCACCCCGCGGAGGACTTCTTTCAGCGCTTCAAAGCTATGGAGATGACGCAGGGACTGACCGAGGCGGAGAAGACGAGCGTGTTCGTGCACGTGGTGAAGCCGCTGTGGGAGGCGCCCAAACCGGAGCAGATCCGCCCGCTCGCGGACGCCATCGGCCGCTACAAGGCCGCGCTCGAGAAGTGGCGCTTCGAGTGGCTCGAGGATCCGAGCGGTCCGCGCGGCGATCGCAGCCACCCGGACGCGCAGCGCTTCTTGGAGGAGTATGAGCAGTTGCGGATGCGCTGGCTCGATGAACTCGGGGTAGCGCTCGGGGATCGCGAGAAGGCCCTGGCGCTGTTCGAGTAGGTGTACCGAGCCAGAGCAAATTCTCCCCGCTAACTCCAGAAGAGGGGGCGCCGCCGGCCTTGGCTGAGTTAGCGGGGAGAATTTGCTCTGGCTCGGTACACCCTGTAACGCGCGGCTCGCGGCGAGGATCGAACAGCCACGACGGCGGCGCGGCTTCGCGTTGGAGGGCGGTGCGGCCGTCGGGGACTCGACGAGGGCGACACATGAAGCGCGTAACGACGTTGGCGGCGGTTTTGGGTCTGGCGGCGGTGTCTTCGGCTCAGGCGCCGCTGTACGACTTCTTCACGCTTGTCCCGGGCGAGGAGTTCGGCTCCGCGGTCGCAGGTCTGGGCGACGTCGACGGCGACGGCTTCGGGGACATTGCGATCGGCGCGAAGCGCGCGGCCGGGCTCCAGCACGAAGCCGGCGCCGTGCGCATCTACTCCGGACAGAACGCGTCGCTGATCCGCGAGTTGAAGGGCGAGCTCGGCGGCGATCGCTTCGGCCACGCGGTCGAATCGATCGGCGACGTGAACGGCGACGGCGTGCCCGACCTGGTGGTCGGCGCGCCGTTGCATGACGCGTTCCTCGGCGTGGACCGCGGCGCGGCCTACGTGTTCGACGGAGCGACCGGCGCGCAGCTAGCGAAGCTGTTCGGCAACGGCGCCGACAACCACTTCGGTTGGTCGGTCACCGCCGTGCCCGATGTGAATTTCGACGGCGTGACGGACTTCGCGGTCGGCGCGCCGCGCGAGCCGAGCGGCGGCTTCACGCTCAACGGAGCGGTTCGCATCTACTCTGGCGCGAGCTTCGCGCAGCTCCGGATCTACACGGGCGCGGCCGGCGGCGATCGCTTCGGTTACTCGATCGACGGCTCGAAGGACGTCAACGCGGACGGCCGCGGAGATCTGCTCGTCGGAGCGCCGCAGGCCGATGCCGCCGGCCTGTTCGATTCGGGCCGCGCGTACCGCGTGTCGGGCGCGGGCAGCGGCGTGGTGCTCACCACCTACAGCGGCTCGGCCACGGGGGGCTGGCTCGGCCACACGGTCGCGTCGGTGCCCGACACCACCGGCGACGGCGTGCCGGAAACCGCCGTCGGCGAACCGTTCGTGAGCGTCGGCGGCGTGGTCGGTTCCGGCCGCATCCGCGTGACGTCGGGAAGCACGGGAGCGACGCTGTTCACGCTCACGGGCGCGACGAACGATGCCTACGGCTGGGTCCTGTCGGCGATGGAGGACTTCGACGGCGACGGCAAGGGCGACGTGCTCGTGGGCAACGTGTTCGCCGAATACAACACCTGGACGAACGCGGGGCTCGCGCACGTGTACAGCGGAGCGAACGGCGCGCTGCTCACGACCATGACCGGCTACTACGACGGCGAGGGCTTCGGCGACAGCGTGGCGGATGGCGGCGACGTGAACGGCGACGGGTTCCACGACGTGATCGCGGGTTCCTCGGGCTACAACCAGTACGGCGCCGACGCGGGCCGCGCGCGCACGGTGCTCGGCAACGCCGAGTTCCCGACCAACTACTGCACGGCGAAGGTCAACTCGCAGAATTGCACGCCCTACGTCGGCATCGGCGGCTGCGCGAGCGCGACGGTCGGCCAGCTCTTCATCGTCGGCGCCAACGTGCTCCCGAACGTCAACGGGCTCCTGATCTGGTCGCACACCAGCGCCTCGACGCCGTTCTTCGGCGACACCTTGTGCGTCGGCGGTCCGATTCGCCGCACGCCGGTGCAGGTCTCGGTCGACAACGTCGGCAGCGTCTATCCCTGCCACGGCGTGTACAGCTACTACTTCAGCCACGCGCAGATGCAGGCGGAAAGTCTCACGCCGGGCACGGAGTTCTTCGCTCAGTACTGGAGCCGCGACGCGGCCTTCCCGCCGCCGTACAACTTCGGCCTGACGAACGGCGTGCGGATTCCGATCCTGCCCTAGCAGCCCGTTGAAGAAGTCATCCGGCGCGCTTCCGCGCCCGGACGCGCCGACTCTGCGTCGGCGGATCCTCGTTGAATCGCGATTCACGGTGGGGCCGCACCACCCAAAAGGGTGGTGCTCTTCTCCCCACCGATTGGTTCGCCTCCTTGATTCGACGCGACCGGGTCGGAATCGCACACGGAGCACTCCTTCAACGGACTGCTAGCCGCGCGAGGCGCTATCCTGCGTGGCGCGAGCGACACCACGCATGGCCCACGAAGCACCTTCCAGCCGCGAGACCTACCTCGCGGCCGCGCGGCCTCTGATCGAGCTCGTGGCGCAGCACGGCGTGCACGTGCACAAGATCGTGGAGCTGCGGCGCTACGGCGCGCGCTGCAAGCCGTTCGTCGGCGCCTTGGTGGCGGAGTTGGAGCGCACGCAGTCGCGCGAGTTGCTGGAGGAGCTCGCCAGCGTTCTCGGCGCGCCGTGGGCGCGCGAAGCGGCGATGGAGCCGTTGCTCGCGCGCTTTCGCAGCACGCCGAACTCGCCGCCCTCGACCAAGGCCGCGCTCGCGCAGGCGCTCGAGTTCCTCGCGGACGACGACGTCGCTACGGAGTTCATCGAGCTCGCGCGCGACCGCCGCCACGGCAACGCGCGACAGGCGCTGGTGGCGGGGCTCGGCAAGCTCGACGCGCCGGAAGTGGCGGACGTCCTCGTCGAGCTGCTCGACGACCCCGGCGTCGGCGGTCACGCCCTCGCGGCGCTCGCGAAGGTCGTCGAACGTTCTCGCGAGCTCGTCGACAGCACGCTCGTGAAGCCTTTCCTGCGCGACGGCCGCCCGTGGGTGCGCCGCGAAGCGAAGGACTTCCTGCAGTTGCTCGACCGGCTGAAGTAGAGGTACGGAGCCAGAGCAAATTCTCCCCGCTAACCGCGTGGGGCCGGTCAGCGCCCTCGCGTCCTGCGGTTAGCGGGGAGAATTTGCTCTGGCCCCGTACTCCTGGCTCTGTACTCCCCGCTACGGACGGATTTCGAGCTCGATCGCATTCGAAAGGCCGGTCGTGCTCGGGCTTGCGGGGTCGCGGTACCACCACTGCGCGTCGACGATCAGGCCCAGCTCGAGCGTCGGATCGTTGGCGCGTGTGAGCCAGGGCGAGAAGTCGAGGCTCAGCACGCCGGTGCAATCGGCGCCGGTCGGCGAGCCCGCGCTCGAGCGGAACGGCGTGCGGCGCAGCGGTGCAGCAACACACAACACGCCGCCCTGGAACGGCGCCGCACGGCGGCCGTCGGTCGAATAGAACAGCAGGCCGTTCTTCTGGTTCACGACGTTCGTCGCGTGGATCTCGAAGGGCGTTGTGGCGAGTTGGGAGAGCGCCGGCTCGCCGCTCCAGCCGATCGCGGGCGTGCAGCCCTGTGAGTTGACCTTCGCCGTGCAGTACGTGGCGAGCGCGGCGCACGGATCCGACCAGCGCGCGATGTTGCGGGCCGGAACGCCGTCGAAGCCGTTGAACTCTCCGCCGAGCCAGAGCGCGGCGCGACCGTGGAACGGGTCCACGACCGAGACGCCCGTGGCGATCACGCCGGCGCCCGGCGTCAGGTTCGCGAACGGGACCCAGGAGAGCCCGTTCCAGATGTTCCGACCCGAGTACAGGCGCTCACCCGCGCCGTCGTCGTGAACGACAAGACCCGCCTCGCCGCTTCCGGCCGCCGCGGCGACTTGGGTCCAGACCCCCGACGCACGGACGAACAACGCGCCCGAAGCGGAGAGTGCGAAGAGCTTCGTCCCGGAGCCGTCGTCGAAGAGCTCGAGATCGCGCACGTTCCCGACGCCGACGAGCCCCGCTTCGGCCTCGCGCCACGCCGCGCCGTCCCAGCGGGCGCAATAGAGCGTCGCGACTCCGCCCATGGAGTCGAATGCGCCCGCGGCGAACAACTCCAACCCTTCCGGAGTGGAGGGATCGTCGTACTCGGCGAGCGCCGACACGGTCGCGGGCGCCGAACTCCCGGACAAGTCCGCACCCGATCCGAGTACGTGCCACTGCGAGCCGTCGAAACGTCCGATCGAGTTCACGGTCAGTCCGCCAGCGGTGAAGAAGCGCCCCCCGACGAAGAGCGACGGCCCGCCGAACGCCGGCGCATTCGTGCGGTGCAGCGCGAGCACCGTGCCGCTCGTCCCGCCGCCGACGTCGTGCCAGGTCGCGCCGTCCCAGCGCGCCAGCCGCGAGACCGCGCCGCCACCGGCGGACAGAAGTTCTCCGCCCACGTAGAGCGAGCTCGTCGCGCTCGCCAAGTCCGCCGCGGCGAGCATCACGCCGACACCGCCGTCCACACCCGCGCCCAAAGGCGACCACGTGGCGCCGTCGTACGCCGCGATGTTCTCGATCGGCGCGCCGCCCGCGCTCTGGAACGCACCCGCAGCGTAGACCCACGGTCGCGCCGCGCCGGGAGGCGTCCAACGCTCGAGCGCTTCCACGGCGAAGTCCGAGGCCGGAGCCGACGCGTTGCGCAGGAGCGCGTCGCCGGCGCCGGTGCGCCACTGCGAGCCATCCCACGCGGCGATTCCGCCGGCGCCGACCTCGTGCATGGCCCCGAACGCGCCGCCGACCCACAGCTCGATCCCGTTGCCGCTTCCATCGTCGAGGGACGCGAGCGCGTGGCAGGGACCCGATGCGCCCAAGCCGCTTCCAACCGCCGACCAACTCGCGCCGTTCCAGCGCGCCAAGTTGCGCGCGCCCGCGAGCGCTCCGAAGGAGAACTCGCCGGCCGCGTACAGCGCCGCTCCCGAACCGTCGTCGTGCACGAGCAAACGGCGCAGCCGCGCGCCCGTCGGCGATCCGGCGACGGGTTGCCACGCGGCGCCGTCCCAGGACGCCAACGAGCCGCCGTGAAAGCCCGCGAATAGCGCGGTCCCCGCACCCGCGTCGAACAACGCCATGGTCCAGCCTTCGATGCTCAGCCCCGGCGTGAGGTCGATCCACGACGCGCCGTCGAAGCGCTGCGTGCCGAAGGCCGGCGAACCCAGCGCCCACAACTGCGCGCCGCTACCGAGATCGAAGGACTCGATCTCGTTGACCCAGCCGCCCCCCGCGACGCCTGCGCCGACCTGAACCCAGTCGACGCCGTTGAAGCGAGCGACACGCGAGACGCTCGCGTCGCCGATCGCGTCGCTCGTGAAGCGGCCGCCGGCGTAGAGCGAGCCTTGATGCACGGCGAGCGAGCGCACGAGGTCGTTGAAACCGGCGCCGACCGGCTTCCACTGCACGCCGTCGAAGCGCGCCACGCGGCCGCCGGTGAGCGGCCCGAAGTCGAACCACCCCGCCGCGTGGAGCTCGCCTTGGAACACCTGGAGGTCTTCGACCGTTCCGTTGAGACCTTCGCCGAGCTGCGCAAGCCGCTCGCCGTCCCAGGTCGCCACGTTCGCGCACGGTTGGCCCGCAGCGAACTCGAACTGGCCGCCGAGCACCAGACGCGGGCCATGGCCGAAATCGTGCTCCGCAAAGGCGATCACGCGTCCGTCGACGCCGCCGTCGTGGAACTTCGGCGACCACTCGGGGCACTGGGCGCTCAGCTCGGCGCTGCACAGGGCGATGGCCAGCAGGACTGCGAACTTCGGCTTCACGGCGCCTCCTTCAGGTTGTGGACGCGGACGAGACGAGTAGATGTCGCCGCGGGCCGATCCGGTCGAGCAATTCGCGTCAGCTCCGGGCGTGCGAGTTCGGGCGAGCCGGAAAGACTGCCCAGGCGCCGCGGCTCGTTCGCGACGCGCTCGC
>CALFYL010000336.1 GCA_937952135.1 uncultured Planctomycetia bacterium | reverse complement strand
GCGGAACCAGCCTTGAGCGCTCACCGTGACGCCGGCTGCGAACGGAGCGCCCACGGCGGTCGGGTTCGCGGAGACGTACGCGAGCCAGTCGGTGCTCAAAGCGCCATTGCACTGACCGGCTGCGCCGCCGGTGCTGGCGACGTTCATGCGCTGCATCGGCGCCTTCACGCACAGCACGCTCGTGCTCCCCGGGGCCCACGCATCCGCCTTGCGCCCGCCGATTCCGTAGAAAAGGAGCCCCTGGCGCTGGCCCTCGACTCCCGTGACGTCGAGCGTGAAACCGCCGGCGTTCACGATGCTTGGCGTGCCTGTGAAGTCGATCGTCGGCGCGCACCCATTCGTCGAAGTCCCGGCCGTGCAGTAGCTCAGCGGCGTCGGCGAGTACGCGATCATGCGGGCGATGCAATTCCGCACTGCGCCGCCGTAGTAAGTGAACGCTCCGCCGATCAGCGCCCGCCCGCTCGGCTCGAGCGCGATGGCGATCGCCGTCCCACCGACGCCTGGAACTCCTGGAAAATCCCCGTCGAGGGTGCCGTCGCCAAGCAGGCGCGCGATGGCCCAGCGCGGCCGTCCCCCGGCCGTGGTGAAAGAGCCGCCAAGGAGCACCTTCCCGTCGGGTTGAAGCGCGATGGAGTACACCAGCGGGACCAGGTTGGGATGCGTCACACCCGGCAATGCCGCGAACGTCGGGTCGAGGCTCCCGTCGGCGTTCACGCGAACGATGTGGCCACAGGGAGCGCCGTTGTAAGTGAAGAAGGACCCGCCGATGAGCACCTTCCCATCGGGCTGCAGCGCAAGCGTTTGCACGTACCAGCTCACACCCGGGCTGGACACGAAGCTCGTGTCGAGGCTGCCGTCGGCATGGAGTCGAGCGACGCCGCCACGTTGCACGCCGCTCACCCAGTTGAAGTGGCCGCCGATCAGGATTCGTCCGTCGGGCTGAAGCACGATCGTCCGTACGTCGTCGCTCGAGATGCCGACGTCTGCGGAAAAGCTGGTGTCGACGGCGCCATCGGGATGCAGCCGCGCCACTCGAGCGCTTGCGAAGCCGTCGACGGTGGTGAACCAACCTCCGATCACGATCTTGCCATCGGGCTGCAGCACCACGCTGCGTGTGAGCGAACTGGGTCCGGCGCCCGGATCGAAGCTTGGGTCGACGCTCCCGTCGGCGTTCAAGCGAACGATGTTGCGAAGGGGCGCGTTGTCGAAGCTCGTGAAGGATCCAACCACCACGATCTTGCCGTCGGGCTGCACCGCAGCATCCGTCGCACCGTTGGACGGTCCCTCGCCGGGATCGAACGTCGGATCGAGGTCTCCGTTCGATTGGATGCGTGCGAGGGTCCTTCGCGCGGCGCCCGCGTAGCTCTTGAAGTCGCCCACGACCAGCGCCTTCCCATCCGGCTGCAGCGTGAGCCGCCGAACGTAGTGGTCGGGGCCCGGGATCGTGTTGAAGCTCAGGTCCCGAGCGCCGTCCGACTGCAATCGGGAGACTCCCTGCTTGCCGAACTGGCCCCAGTTCCAGATGTCGCCGGCCACTAGCAGCTTTCCGTCGGCGAGAACCCGCACTTCCGAGAGCGAGTTCCCTGCGCTGGTGCTGGGGGCGAAACCCGTATCCTTCGAGCCATCCGGGTGGAGTCGAGACAGAACTCCGTAGTTGGCGAAGCTCCCGCCGATCAGGATCTTGCCGTCCTGCTGAAGCGCCACGTCCGCGACCCAGGAAGTCGGTTCCATGACGACGTCGAAGCTCGCGTCGAGCGCTCCGTCCGGATGCAACCGCGCAACGCGCGTTCGGGGTTGAAGGTCGAAGTTGCTGAAGCCTCCGCCGAGCACGATCCGACCGTCGGACTGCAGCGCGATGGAGCTGATGGTGCTGTCGGCGCCGAGCCCAGGGTCGAAGGTCGGATCGAGCTGGCCGTCCGCGTGAAGTCGAGCGATGCGCACGCAGATGATCCCGCCGTAGCGGAGGAACGTCCCTGCGATCAGGAACTTGCCATCGGGGAGGCGCACGACCTCGGCGATGGAGTTATCGGCGCCGACTCCCGTGGCGAAGCTCGGGTCGAGGCTTCCGTCGGAGTTCAGTCGGGCGATGCGGTCGCGCGCGACGCCATCGACGCTCGTGAAGGCGCCGACGATCACGACTCTGCCGTCAGGTTGCAGCGCGAACTCCGAAACTCGGTGGTTGAGACCGAGGCCGGGATCGAAACTCGTATCGAGGGCGCCGTCGCCGTGGACGCGCGCGATGAAGTTGCGCGGCACGCCGTCGTAGGTCGAGAAATCGCCGGCTACGAGGAGCTTTCCGTCGGGCTGGAGCGCGACGGCGTTCGCGGGGTAGTTGGGCCCGGGCTCGCTGCGAAAGGTGGTGTCGAGACTGCCGTCGACGTTGAGCCGCGCGACGTGCTTGCTGCCCGTTGCGTTGTAATAGTCAAAGGCGCCGACGATCACCATCTTTCCGTCCGCTTGGACCGCCGTCGCGGTGACGCGGTCGCTGGCGCCGTTCCCAAACGATCCGTCGTCTGCCGGGTTGAAGCTCGGGTCGTTCTGTCCGTCTTGGCCGCGCGCGGCGCCGCTCCAGACGCAACAAGCGAGCAGGCACCCGAGCAGCACGAGCGTTCGAGGGATTTGGGTAGGGCGCATGCCGGGATCCTCAAACCGGGATCGGTGGGGACAACGCGCGAGACCGAGCCCGGAAACTCGGAGCGCGCCGAACGCTCGGCGCCGCGGGAAGGGGCTCGAGCGAGTCCGCACCTAGCCGTTGCTTGCGCGTGGGTGACACGGTCCATGCTCGCGTTCACGGCGAGGCGTGGCGGCAACTTCGCGGCGCCTGGGAAGTCAGCGGGGGAGGCTGAGACCACGTTTCGCCTTCGGTCAGCACCGACAGCTATGAGCGCGGCGTGTCGCGTTCACGGCGCGGTCACGAACTCGAGCGCGTTGCTCGAGCTCGTCGACATCGACGTCGACGTCGGCGCGGGCGGATCGCGGAACCAGCCTTGAGCGCTCACCGTGACGCCGGCTGCGAACGGAGCGCCCACGCATCCGCCTTGCGCCCGCCGATTCCGTAGAAGAGGCGCCCCTGGCGCTGGCTTTCGAGTCGCGTGACGTCGAGCGAGAAGCCGCCGGCGTTCGCGATGCCCGGCGTGCCTGTGAAGTCGATCGTCGGCGCGCACCCATTCGTCGAAGTCCCGGCCGTGCAGTAGCTCAGCGGCGTCGGCGAGTACGCGGTCGTGCGGGCGACGCGATGGCGCACGGCGCCGTCGTAGGAAGTGAACACTCCGCCGAGCAGCGCCCGCCCGCGCTCGTGAAGCTGCCGCCGCCGAGGATCTGACTATCGGGTTGGACCACGAGGGCGTACGCGGACGGGACGCTCTGACATGGATGCAGCATGCCCGGACCGGGATCGGAGCTCACGTCGAAGCTGCCGTCGGGCTGATGAACCGCATCGCCTTCGTGGCATGGGCGCCGACGGCAGCCCCAAGCGGTCAGACGCGGAGGAAGCCATGTGGTTGCTTCCGTTCGATGCAGCCTTCGTGAAGCACGCATCCTTTCCAGCGGAGGACGAGTGGCGAGCCGTGGTCGATCCCACGGATCTCGTCGACGAGAAGCGGTTCCTTCCCGATTGGCGAGCGCGAGGGCGTCGTCTGGTGGAGTATGTGGAGTTGACGCTCCCGGGCGCGGAACAGACGGAAGGACCGGGGATCCGCCAAAGCGACATACGCGCCGCAGACTTCTGGAAACGAGTTCGAATCACGTTGAGTCCAGAGATCGCGAGTGAGACACAGGCCACGGCGATCGAGAGAATGGTGCAGGGACGGTGCGACGTCGCTTGCACTGTTCGTCGGAGCCCCGTGCCGCTGAGAGTCGCCACCTGAAGGGGCGTGTCTCGTCTTGGCTCCGGAGTATGTCTCTCGGATCTCGACGCAGAGCCTGACGCTCTACCGCGCGTAAGCCCGCCGCGCAAAAAGCAGCGTCAAGAACGGCAGCATGTTCGCCTTGTTCGGGATCAGGCTGAAGATCCGCCAGAGGCGCTTCGGGTTGAAGTAGAAGCGGCGGTAGGCGTCCTTGCGCAGCTTCGTGATCTTCGACTCGGGGACGGTCGAGAGGTTGATCTCGGTCTGGTAGGGCTCGTAGGCCGACCAGTCGGTGGGCA
>CALFYL010000335.1 GCA_937952135.1 uncultured Planctomycetia bacterium | reverse complement strand
CGCTCGAGCAACTGCTCGAGAAGATCGCCGAGTTCTACGACGCGCAGGTCAAGGCGGCGATCAAGAGCCTGACCAGCTTGATCGAGCCGCTGCTGATCTCCTTCATGGGCGTGATCGTGGGCGGCGTGGTGCTCAGCGTGTTCCTCCCGATCCTCGACGTGGTCGGCAAGCTCTCGAGCACCAGCTAGCCGCGCACGCCGCGCAGCTCCGAGTCCGACGAGAACGCGGGCGGCTTCGGCCGCCCGCGTTGTTTTTTTTCTCGCGCGTCGTCGCCGCGCGCTCGAACGACGGCTGCGCCGTCGCTGCCCGCGTTCGCTGCGGAGGCGCTCGACTCGGAAATCTCTTCGCGCGGCGCGTTTCAATCCCGGGTCGCGTTTCTGTTTCTCAAGCATGCGTTCAAGGCCTGCAACGCGCGGCGCCGATGCACTCCCCGCGAAGGATTCGCTCATTCGCCCTGGGGTGTTGAACCGCAGGGCAGTGGCGCGACGGCAGGGCGCCCGTCGCGAGGCAAGGGCGCCTTGCGAATCGGCCCCGTGTCTCAAGACGAAAGCTCCGGGTCGTCGAAAAACGCCTCGGCAACCTACGGACCTCAGTGCTGGTGGCTGGGGCCGGCAACACCCAAGACTTCTATTTCAACCAAGATGAGAACTCACAAGCGCAACTCCGGCTTCACGCTGATCGAGCTCATGATCGTGGTGGCCATCATCGCGATCATTGCCTCGGTGGCCATTCCGCGGCTCATGGCCGCCCGCCTCTCGGCCAACGAGTCGGCGGCGATCTCGACCTTGCGTTCGCTCACGAGCGCGCAAGCTCAACTCCAATCGTCCGGCGCCATCGACACCGACGGCGACGGCTCGGGCGAGTACGGCTTCTTCGGCGAACTGTCGGGCGCTGACCCGGTGCGCGTGAGCGTCGCCGGTGCGGCCGCCGCGGGCGCCGCGGGCGTCGACGAACTGAACCCGGCCGTGCTCTCGGGCGCGTTCGGCAACGTCGCGAACAGCCAAGTCACGCGTTCGGGCTACATCTTCCAGATGTACCTCCCGGGCGCCGGTTCGCCTGCCGCGCCGGTCGCGGAAGACGCCACCGGTGGTGCGCTCGCCGGTCCCTTCCCGGATCCCGACAACGGCGAAGTCCTCTGGGCTTGCTACGCCTGGCCGGTCGCCGTCAACCAAACCGGTAACCGCGTGTTCTTCGTGAACCAGGAAGGCGACATCTACCAGATGAACAACCGCATCGCCGCTCCGTACGAAGGCACCGTGACGCCCCCCGCGGGCGACGCGATCTTCAGCGCCGCCGGCGACATGGGTTCACCCCTTGGCGTCAACGGCCTGCTCGCGAGTGACAACAACACGTGGGTTCCGGTCCAGTAATCCCGGTCCAGGTCTGAATTCGATGCGAGGCGTCCCGCAACGCGCGGGGCGCCTCGCTGTGTCATTGCGCGCCCACGCCGCGGAGCGCCGGCAGCGCGAAGAGGCGCGAAGCGTTGTCACTGGTGATGCGCGCGAGCGCTTCGAGCTCGAGCCCGCGCAACTGGGCGAGCCGTTCGAGCACCTCGCGGCAGTAAGCCGGCTCGTTGCGCGCGCCGCGCCGGCGCTGAGGTGCGAGGAACGGGCAGTCGGTTTCCACGAGCAATCGCTCGAGCGGCGTCGCCAAGGCCGCCGCGCGGTTCGCCTCGTTCTTCGGGAAGGTGACGACGCCCGAGTACGAGATGAAGAAGCCGAGCTCGAGGTACGGGCCGAGCTCCTCGGGGCCGTAGGTGTAGCAGTGCATCACTCCGCGGACGCCGCGGTGCTCGCGGAGCAGTGCGAGCGTGTCCTCGTGCGCTTCGCGGCAGTGCACGACGACGGGTTTGTCGAGCTCGAGCGCGAGCCGCAGGTGCCAGCGGAAGTTGTCGAGCTGCGCTTCGCGCGGCGAGAAGTTCTTGAAGTAGTCGAGCCCCGTCTCGCCGACGGCGACGCACTCCGCGCGGCGGCACAGCGCTTCGATCGCCGCGCGCGCCGGCGCATCCGACTCGCTCGCGTCGTGCGGATGGATGCCCGCGGTGGGGAACACGCCGTCCGCGCCGCGCGCGAGCTCGAAACACTGCTTCGACGTCTCGACGTTCGTGCCGACGAGCAGCATGCGCGTGACGCCCGCTTCCCTCGCGCGCGCGAGGACGGCGTCGCGGTCGGCGTCGAAGGAGTCGAAGTAGATGTGCGCGTGCGAGTCGGTGATCACCGCGCGAGGTTCACATCCCCGGGCAGTGCTTGTCGAGCATGCTGCCGAGGAAGGTGAGGAAGGCCGGATCGGACTCGTGCCCCGAGACGTGGAGCAGCAGCTCGCAGGTTTCCTTGCCGGGCGCGACCTCGACGAGCACTTGCGCGGCCTTGCGGCGCAGCAGTCCGTCCGACGACGCTTCGAGGAGCACTTCCTTGAGCGCGGCCTTGGCGCGGTCGCCGCCGATTTCGCCCAGCTTGTTGACCGCCGCGTAGCGCGCGTCGGGCGGCTGGCGGATGTCGACGAGCACGTCGCAGAGAATGCGCGCGTCCTTGAGCCCGAGCTTCTTCGCGGCGCGCGCCCAACCGTCGACCAGGGCCTCCTGGGCGGGCTTGGTCTTGTGCTCCCACGGCGCGCGGAGCATCGGCTCGTAGAGCGCGATCGCGGCTTGCGGAGAGCTCTCGGCGAGGATGCGCACCGCCTGCGTGGCGAGGCCCATGCCGCGTTCGCCGTCGTAGGTGGTGACCAACTTGACGAGCAGGGGCTCGAGATCCGCGGGGCAGTTCTGCGCGGCGACTTCGAGGAGCGGCCACTGCTGGTCGAGCGGCGCGTCGGGTCGGATCTGGAAGGCGCGCAGCGCGGCGAGGCCGACTTCGCGGCCCGAGCGCGAAAGGTCCTCGCGGAGCTTCCTGGCGCGCGTGAACGCACGGTCGTGGACGTCGCTGGTCGCGGTGGCCGGAACCGGTTCGAGCGCCAGCACGAGCTCCGCGACGAGCGCCTCGGCGCGCTCCGGCGAGACCTTGCCGGTGGGCGTTCCGGCGGAGGCGCCCGCGCCCGGTTCGGCGGCGTCGTTGCAACTCGGCGCGAGAAGGCCGAGCACGGCCGCGGTCAGTGCGACGAGCGTGGGGGAGAGCTTGTGCGGAACCGCACGCGAGCTGAGCGGGTTGGTGGCGTTCGTCATGGTCGAAGGCGGCGGCGAAGGAGGCGCCGGAGCGAGCCGGGGCCGAATTCAGGGCGGCTCCAGGGCGAGCCCGGTGTGAGCCACAGCGCGCATCCGAGCCGCAGGCGGGGGCCGGAACGGCGTGCGACCGGCGGGTGACCGAGCCGGGCGCCTAGGGTACGGCATTTGACGACTCGAATCGCGATGCGGCGCAACCCTGGTGCAAGAAGCAATCCCCTGTCCGGCGCGTCGCGCGCGGAGCTTCGCGTCGCACGTCGGCCCGTCTCGCGCCGCGTTCGAGCGCTGCGTTCCAGCGACGCCGACGCTGGCGCTGGAGCCAGCGCTGACTCTATAGTGCTGCCCCTCCGCGGACCGCGGCCCTGCGGGGCGGCGTCCGCGGCGCGCTCTCGCTCCCCCGATCGGGACCCCACCCCGATAGGCGAGGGCGTCGCAGGTCTCTCCTCGCACATTTCTTCGTCGCGATCGGTCGTCCCCCGCTCCGTGGCAGCGCCGCCCCCCGGCGTCCCGCCGCGCACGGACACGCGCCCTCCGCGGCGGTGATTTCGAACCCTCCCTCCCCTCGGACTTCGCCAGTTCCTCCTCGCGCGCGGCTACGCGTGCGAACACTTCTCTCATGAAGCAAGCCAGCAGGCTCCTCATGGCGGCCGGGCTCCTCGGCCCCGCCATCGTCCTCTCCTCGTGCAGCGGCGGCGGCGGCAGCGGCGGCGGTGTGATGTTCATCCAGTCGTGCACCCTGGGTTGCTCCAACGGGCAGAACGGCGCCCAGGTGAGCTGCGGGATCATCAACACCTTCCAGAACCAGGACATCTCGGTCAGCTTCTCGCAGCCGGTCGACTCCGCGTCGCTGTCGGTGAACAACAGCTTCCAGGTGGTCGACACCGTGAGCGGTTCGCTCCCCGCCGGAACGCGCCTCGTCGATCCGAACAACCCCAACCGCGCGATCTTCCGTCCGCGCCTCGCGTTCGATTCGCAGGGCAATCCGACCTTCGGCTTCAGCCCCGACTCGAGCTACCAGATCCGCATTCCGGGCACGGCCCAGAACGACACGGGTCCGTACATCGCGAGCGAAGCGGGCCAGAACAACCAGAGCCGCCTGCTGTGCACGATCACCACGGACCAGGGTCTGATCGACCCGGTCCCCGGATCGCCCAGCGTCGACATCGTGGTCGACGTCGAGGGCGTGCCGAACCCGGTGAACATCGACGACCCGACGGTGTGCTTCGCCAGCGATCCGGACTGCGACTTCCCGCAGCCTCCCGGCACCGTGATCCCGACCGAGAACGGCCGCGTCATCGACGTCGAGACGAGCTCCACGATCCGCTTCATCTTCAACGACTTGATGAACATCGGAACGGTCGTGCTGCCCTCGACCGGGCAGTCGCCGTTCATCACGATCAAGACCGACGGCGACGGCGATCTGAACACGATCGGCGACCAGGTCGCCCTCGGCGGCACGTACGCCTTCTTCACCGACCAGACGAACCTCAAGACGGTTCTGACCTTCACGCCGGCGGGCGGACTGCCGAGCGCGGGCAGCGGCCTCCAGAAGCGTTTGATCGTGATCGACGTGCCCGCAGGCGTGCGCGACCTCGCCGGCAACCCGGTGGCGAACCTCGGCACGCGCGCGTTCGCGCCCGAGGTCATCCAGTTCGGCGAAGTCACGATGCCCGCCGGCGGCGAGCAGTTCACGAGCACCGTGCGCATGGACGCCGTGCGCACCGGCGCCGACTGGGGCGAGACCCAGACGGGTCGCTTGAAGCCGGGACTCGGCGGCGGCTCGGGTCGCCTCGGCGATCTGTCGGTGCCGGCGAACGCGACGCTCACGATCTTCACCGAGCCGCAGCACTCGGTGGGGCGCGTCAGCATCGTCTCGAACCCGACCGACAACCGCAAAATGACGGTGTCCTTCGACAACGGCTCGCACCTGCGCATCCGGCGCAACGCGGCGCCGCAGGACTTCGAGATCTTCGCCGGCGATTCGGCGGCGGAGACGGCGAACAACATCGTGCTGTACTGCTCCGACCCGGCGAACCACGTCGCGTTCCCCGAGCTCGCGCAGTTCACCTACGAGCTCGAAGGCGGCAACACGGTGGCGGTTCGTCCGCTGGTCGCAGGTCCCGCCGGGGATGGCATCCGAATCAACGCCTATCCGGACGACAGCATCGTCGTCATCGGCGGCACGAGCTTCCCGCTCTCGGCGCCGAACCCCGAAGACCTCAATCCGCCGACGGACCAGGGCCTGGCGCTGACCTACTCCTCGGGCTCGACCGCGGGCGGCGTCGAACACGCGTCCTTCGGACCGGCGGACATCCAGACGGATCCGAACATCGTGGTGTCGGAACCCAATCTGTTCCTCACCAACTCGAACTCGACGCAGTCCTACATCAACATCACGAACGGCATCTTCGAGTTCACGTCGGTCGAGCTGGGACAGAACGCGACGCTGCGCTTCATCGGCACGAACGTGCCGCGCCTCTTCGCGCGCGGCCGCATGAAGGTCGCGGACACCGCCGCGATCCTGCTCCCGGGCGCCGATCAGGGCGCCCACGGCTCGGAAGGACCCGCGGGTCAGAACGGCTCGCTCGGCGGCCCCGGCGGCGGCCGTGGTGGACGCGGCGGAGACCGTCCGCACGTGATTCCGAATACGAGCATCACGTTCCTCCCGAACTCGGGGCCCGCTGCGAATCCGATCGACAACAACGGCATCCAGCATCCGGGCGGCGTCCCCGATGGTCGCAACGGCTCGGGCGTCGGCGGAACGCTCGGCTACGGGCCCGGCGCGACCCTCGGTCTGGGCAGCGGCATCGGCGGCGTGCGCTGGCCGACCGTCTACCCGACCGAGACCAACACCTACGCGGGCATGGTCGTCAACGGCACGAACTGCGACAGCCGCCAGCTCGGCGGCGCCGGATCGGGCGCGGCGTTCTCCACGGATGGCGTCGAGGGTGTGGCGCGTTCGGTTTCCGACGCGCCGGTGCCGGCGGGCGGCTCGTTCACGCCCCCCGACACGGCCGGCGGCGACTCGGCGACCGTGGGCCTCGAGGATCCCTTCACGCCCGGTCCGAAGCGCGCGCTCCGGCCGGCGCTCGGCTACCTGCGCGGTGGCGCGGGTGGCGGCGGCGCGGGCGGGCACATCTACGACACGGGCACCGGGGGCACGAGCAGCGTCACGTGCTTCAACACGGGGAACCCGAACCTGCAGCTCATCAACATCTACCGCAGCCACAGTGGCGCGGGTGGCGGCGGCGGCGGCGGCGCGATCCAGTTGGTCGCCGGTCGCTTCGCCGACTTCGCCGGACGCGTCGACGTGAGCGGCGGCGACGGCGGAAGCGTGAATCCGACTTCGCCCGCGGCGGCGAGCTTGGCCTACGGCGGCTTCGCCCAGCCGGGCGGCGGCGGCTCCGGTGGCGCGATCCTGCTCCAGAGCCGTCAGGTCAGCCTCTCGCCGCTTCCCGGCCGGCTCTTGATCGGCGGCGGCACCGGCGGCGTCGGACCCACCCTCGCGGGGGCGGTCGGCGTTTCGTCGGGCGGCGACGGCGGCACCGGACTGGTGCGCATCGAGGACGCGAGCGGCTCGACGAGCGCGAGCTCGGCCGCCGCGGTGATCTCGCCGACCGATCCGCTCGACCCGACCAGCGTCAACTGGCTGTCGGTGGCGAACTGGCCGGCGCAGACGGACGTGATCGACGGCTACAGCGGCGCGCAGTCGTGCTGGCTGACCGTCGCGGGCAACCCGTTCACGATCACGTTCCCGCCCGACGCTCCGGGGGACCCGACCTGGGACATGGACTTGTTCCTGACGCAGGGCCCGGGCGAGACGGTGGCGAGCTACCGCACGTCGACGTTCTTCGGCGGCATGTCGCCCGAGCAACACTGGGGCAACCTGTTCGACGACGGCAACCTGCAGCCGGGTGAGACGAGCGCTCCGCTGATCGTGCGCTTCCAAGGCGCGAAGTCCACGGGCCCGCTGAGCGATCCCTGCAACGTGTCGTTCACTCCGACGACCGGCAACGCCACGGGCTTGACGCCTTGGGTGCTGCACCCCGAGGAGCTGAACAACTTCAACCCGAAGCCGGACATGATCCGCTGGCAGATCGTGTTCGACGCGTCGCACCCCGATGCGGGCCTCATCCGAGGCGTCACGAACCTGCGCGTCACCGCCCTTCCGGACTGAGACGCCGCGCGAACGAGTTCGATCGTTCGACTCGATACGCACGAACCGGCCGCGCCCCGCAAAGGCGCGGCTGGTTGTCTTTCACGGCGGAAGCGCGAGAGCGCACGCTGGCGTACTCCGCACTCGCGCGGCCCTCGTGCGCGCGGGCATGATGTCCGCCAAGCCATGGTCGCCACGCTCGTCACCGCTCGCGCCGTGCTCGTCGACGCGAGCACCTTCCTCGACGGCGGCGGACTGCTGGTGGAGGCGGGTGAGGTTCGCAAGCTCCTCGCGAATCGCTCCGCCGTGTTGCGCGCGAGGGCTCGCGCTCGACGGGTGCTCGACCTCGGGGACGTGGTGCTCGCGCCCGGATGGGTCAACGCGCACGCGCACCTGGAACTCGGCGCGCTCGCGGGCCGGACGCCGCGCGGCGAGGAGTTCGGCGCCTGGGTGCGCGCGGTGCTCGCCGCGAAAGCTGCGTGTTCGCCCGTGGACTTCGAACGCGCCGTCGCGCGCGGCGCCGCCGACTCGTTGCGCTGCGGCGTGACGAGCCTCGCCGACATCGATTCCACCGGCGCGGCGCGCCGCGGCTTGCGCGGCTCGAGCCTGCGCGTCTGGTCGATGCGCGAGCTGCTCGACGCCTACGATCCGTCGCGCACCGCGCTCGCGCTCTCCCGCGTGCGCCGCGCGTTGCCGAGCTCGCCGCGGCGCCGCGAAGGCTTCAGCCCGCACGCGCCGTTCACCGCGAGCCCCGCGCTCCTCGCCGCCGTCGCGGTGCTCGCGCGCAGGCGCCGCGCGCCGGTCGCGGTGCACTGGTCGGAATCCGCCGCGGAAGAGGCCTGGCTTCGCCGCGGTGCAGGTCCGCTGGCCGCGTTGCTCGGCCCATCTCCGCGCCGCAGCGGCTTGGAGCTGCTCGAACGCGCCGGCTTGCTCGCGGCCCCGCTCGCGCTGGTGCACGGCAACTTCCCCGCGCGCGGCGAGCCTCAGCGCATCGCGCGCGCCGGCGCGGTGGTCGTGCACTGCCCCGGCAGCCACGCGTGGTTCGAGCGCCCGCCCTTCCCGTGGCGCACGTACTTGCGCGCCGGTGTGCGTCTCGCGCTCGGGACGGATTCGCTCGCGAGCAACGAGAGCTTGGACCTGCGCCGGGAGATGACGCTCGCGCGCCGCTCGGCGCCGTGGCTCTCCCCCGAACAAGTGTTCGAGATGGCGACCGCAGGCGGCGCGGCCGCGCTCGGCATGGAGGGCCGCGTCGGCACGCTCCACGTCGGCGCCTGCGCGGATTTCGCGGCCCACGCGGTGTCCGGCGCGCGCGACGCCGTGCTGGAGACGCTCACGCACGGGACCGCCGAGGTCGTCGGTGTGTGGGTCGCGGCGCGCGCGGCGAGTGCGAGGATTTAACGAGATCGGCAAGCGCGGCGCCTCCAACGCCGACGCTGCAACGGCCGAATCCGCGCGCCTGCACACGACCCTTGCACGCACCGCCGGCGGCGCGCGCCGCGCGGCCCGCGCGCATTGGCGAGTCCGCGGAACGAACGCTAAGGTCATGCTGGGCGGAGGTTCGGGCGGGCCTGCGCGCCCGGCACGCCAGCCCCCAGCACCTTTCTTGAGAGCCCTATCGCCTCGCTCGAGCGCCGCACCCCGACGCACGATCCCGCCGCGACGGGTCCCATCAGCCCCCTCGCCTGCCGACTTCGCCGCGCGCGGCGGACGACGATTCGAACGCCCCATGCAACGGATTTGCGGAGCACGACAGTAGCCGATGGCTGATCAACGCGATTCCGCCGCGCAGCGTGCGCAGGCGCTCGAAACCTTGAGGCAAGCGTCGCGCGTGGTGCTGTGCGGGCACATTCGACCGGACGGCGATTGCCTCGGATCCCAGGCCGCGTTGTGCGCGGTGCTCGAGCGGCTCGGCAAGACGGTCTGGATCTACAACCCCGATCCGGTGCAGCACCAGCTCGACTACCTCGAGCGCGACGTGCGTTTCCACGTCTTCAAGGGCGGCGACCTGCCCGCGCACGACCTCGCGGTCACCCTGGACTTCTGCGAGCTCTCGCGCACCGGCGCGATCGCGACCGCACTGCAGCGATCGCCGTCGAAGAAGCTCATCGTCGACCACCATCTGTTCCACGGCGAGCCGTGGTGGGACGCGGCCTACGTCGACGCGAAGGCGAGTGCGACCGGTGTGCTCGTGCGGCGCATCGCGCGCGAACTCGGCGTCTCGCTGGACGCGCGCATCGGACGCGGCATCTTCACCGCGCTCGTCGCCGACACGGGCTGGTTCAAGTACTCGAACACGGACGCGGAGACCTTCGCGATCGCGAGCGAGCTCGCGGCCAGCGGCGTCGAGCCCGCGCCGATCTACGCCGCGCTCTACCAGCGCCAATCGCGTACGCAGCCTTTCGGCGTCGCGCGCGCGCTTTCGCGCCTGGAATACGCGGCGGACGGCCGCATCGCGATGGTCGACCTGCCGATCGCGGCGCCGGGCGAGGCGGAGCTTCCCGACGGCGACGACGTGCTCGACCTGGTGCGCGCCGTGGGCCGCGTCGAGGTCGTGCTGTTCCTGCGCGAGGTCGAAGGCGGCGCGGTGAAGCTCTCCGCGCGCAGCAAGACGGACTTCGACGTCAACCGGCTCGCGCGCGGCTTCGGCGGAGGCGGCCACGCGAAGGCGTCGGGCGCCACGCTCACCGGCGCGCTCGCCGACGTGCGCGGCCGCATCCTCGCGGCGGCCGTCGCGCAACTGGAGGAAGCGGAGGCGGCGGCGCGATGAGAGTCGCGCTGATCAGCGACCTGCACTCCAACCGCGAAGCTCTCGACGCGGTCTTTGCGGACATCGACACGCAGCGCGTCGACGCTGTCTACTGCCTCGGCGACGTGGTCGGCTACGGCCCCGAACCCGAATACTGCGTCGACGTCGTGCGCAAGCGCTGTCAGTTGTGCCTGATGGGCAACCACGACGACGCGTTGTTCCGCGACGCGTCGGACTTCAATCCGCACGCCCGCGGCGCGATCGAGTTCACGCGCGAGCGCATGCTGCCGGCGTGGTATTCGTCGGGCGAGAAGAAGGCGCGCTGGCGCTACCTGCGCGAATTGCCTCTGTCGCACAACCAGGGCCGCTTCCTGTTCGTTCACGGCAGCCCGCGCGATCCGGTGCGCGAGTACGTGCTCTCGACCGACGGCTACCTCAACCCCGACAAGCTCCGAGCGATCTTCGAGAGCTTCGACGGCGTGGCGCTCGGCGGCCACACGCACCATCCGGGCCTGCACGACCAGAATCTGCGCTTCCACGGCCTCAACGGCGCGGACACGCTCAGCCTCGAACTTCCCGCGGGCAAGCGCTTCTTCATCAACGTCGGCTCGGTCGGTCAGCCGCGCGACAGCGACAACCGCGCCTGCTACGCGATCCTCGAGGACGAGCGCATCACCTGGCGGCGCGTGCCCTACGACTTCCAGATCACCGCCGAGAAGATCGTACGCACGGGCAAGTTGAGCGAAGTGCTCGCGCGCCGGCTCGCCATGGGCAAGTAGGTGCGAGTGGACACGCGCGGGGAATGGACCCGCACCGCGTTCAACTGAACCGCGAGAGCCCCATCGCCGCGCGCATCACGTGGCGCAGCATCTGCGGGTTCTTGCGCAAGCGGCGCAGGCTGTAGGGCTGCCACTGCGGTCCGAAGGGAACGTACACGCGCACCGGGTGCCCTGCGTTCTTCCAGCGCGCCCAGAGGTGCTCCATGACGCCCATCAGGACTTGCAGCTCGTAGGTCGGCTTCTGCGCCGAGTGTTCCGCGATGAGCGCGAGGCACTGCGCCGCCATGCGTTCGTCGTGCGTCGCCAGCGAGATCGACGCGTTGCGCGCGAGCAGCGCCCGCACGCAGTCGACATACGCCGCGCGGATCGGTTCGGGCTCGACGTGCGCGATCTCGGCGGGCTCGAGGTAGATGCCCTTGACCAGCCGCACGTTCAGCGAGCCGGGCGCGAGCTTCGCGATGTCGCCGAGCGTGCGCTTGAGGCGCGACTGAAGCACGATGCCGACGTTCGCGAAGTCGCGGCGCAGCGCTTCGAAGACGCGCAACGTCGCGTCGGTGGTCGTGTGGTCCTCCATTTCGACGCGCAAGAACAGCTTGCGCACGGCGCAGTAGGCGGCGAGCTCGCGGTACAGCTCGAGGCACAGCGCTTCCGAAGTGCGCAGGCCGACGTGCGTGGGCTTGACCGACACGTAGGCGTCGACGCGCGCCTTGACGACGGCGTCCGCGGCGAGCTTGTACTCCTCGACCACCATGCGGGCTTGCGCTTCGCTCTCGACCTCCTCGCCGAGCACGTCGATGATCCCCGAGTGCTGGCGATCGCGCAGCTCGACCAGCGTCTTGATCGCATCCTCGAGCCGCTCGCCCGCGACGTAGCGCTTCGCGACGCGCCACAGGACCGGGCGGGGGACATAGGGCAGCGTGCGGAGCACGAGGTTCTCGAGCAGCGGCATAAGCGCCCGATTGTAGATGTGCGCGCACCGCATTTCCCGCGCCGTGAACCGAGCGTCGCGCTGCGAGCGTTCCACCGCGGGCGCTACGATGCGCGCCATGGCTCCTGCGCACCGCGCCGACGCCGCACGCGTCGTCCTCTCGACCCATTCCGATGCCGAGGCGGCCCGCAAGCTCGCCCGCGAGGTCGTGGAGCGGCGTCTGGCGGCCTGTGTGAACGTCTTGGACGGTGCGACGAGCGTCTACCGCTGGAAGGAGGCGGTGGAGGAAGCGCGCGAGGTGCTGCTGGTGATCAAGACCTCCGCCGAGCGCCTGGCGGAGCTCGAAAAGGTCTGGATCGAGCTGCACCCGTACGACGTCCCCGAGTGGGTCGTGCTGGCGCCGGAGCACGTCGAGACGCGCTACCTCGAGTGGCTGCTTGCCGGGACCCGCTGACGGCGCCATGGCGGACCGGCGATGAGCGACCTCGAGCGCGCGCAGGCGGCCAGCGGCTCGGAGTCCGGCACGAGTCCCACCGTGCAGCGCGCGGGCCGCTGGATCGGCGCCGCGGTGTTCCTCGTCCTGCTGCTCGTTCCCGTGGGCGGGCTCGACCCGCTCCAGCGCCGCGCCGCCGCCGTCACCGCGCTCGTCGCGACGCTCTGGCTCACCCAAGGGGTGCCGCTCGCCGCGGCTTCGCTGCTTCCGGCGGCGCTCTTTCCGCTGCTCGGCGTGCTGTCCGCGCGCGAGGCCTCGGTCGCCTACATGGACGACCTCGTGCTGCTCTTCCTCGGCGCCTTCATGGTCGCCAGCGGGCTCGAGCGCTGGGGCGTGCACCGCCGCATGGCGCTTGCGCTGGTCGCGGCCTTCGGCGTGCAGCCGCGGCGCCTCGTGCTCGGCTTCATCGTCGCGACGGGCTTCGTGTCGCTGTGGATCAACAACACCGCGGCGACGCTGATGATGTACCCCATCGGCCTGGCGGTGATCGCGACCGTCGGAGGCCGGCGCTCGTCGCCCTTCGCGCACGCGATGCTGCTCGGAATCGGCTACGCGGCGTCGATCGGCGGAGTCGCGACGCCGGTGGGCACGGCGCCGAATCAGTTGCTGCTCGGCACGCTCCGCAACACGTTTCCCGACGCGCCGGCGATTTCGTTCGCGACGTGGACCACGGCGTGGCTGCCGTTCGCGGCGCTCTACTTGGTCGTGCTGTGGCTGCTGCTCACGCGCGTCTCGCTGCGGGTTCGCGACGACGCGCCGATGTCGCGCGACGTGATCGCGGCCGAGCGCGCGGGGCTCGGCAGGATGTCGAGCGGCGAGCGCCGGATGGCGGCCGTGTTCACGGCGACCGCGGCGTTGTGGGTGACGCGCGGCGGGCTCGACTTCGGCGCCGTCTCGGTTCCCGGTTGGGGTGCGTGGGTCGCTCAGTGGCAGGCGCGCGCGCTCGGCGGAGTCGATCCCGAGTTGTTCGCGCGCCACGTCACCGACGCGACGGTGGCCATCGCGATGAGCGTGCTGTGCTTCTTCCTTCCGGCCGAGGGTTCGCGCGGTCCGCGGCTGCTCGACTGGGAGCGCGCCGGCAAGTTGCCGTGGGACGTGCTGCTGCTCTTCGGCGGCGGCTTCTGCATCGGCAAGGCCTTCGGAGCTTCGGGTCTGGACCGCGCGCTCGGCCAGGCGCTCGCGCCCGCGATCGAGGGTCAGCCCGCGTGGGTCGTGATCGCGGTCGTCGCGGCTTTCATGACCTTCCTCTCGGAGATCGCGTCGAACACCGCGCTCACGGTGATCGCGCTGCCGGTGCTCGCGAGCGCTGCCGTGCAGGGCGGCTACGACCCTCGCCTCGTGATGATCCCGGCGACGGTTGCGGCGTCCTGCGGCTTCATGCTCCCGGTGGGGACGCCGCCGAACGCGGTGGTGTTCTCGAGCGGGCTCGTGCCGATCGGCACGATGGCGCGCGTGGGGTTGCTCGTCGACCTCGTCGGCGTCGTTCTGATCACGGCGGTCTTCTACTTCTTCGGCCAGCACGTGCTCGGCGTCGAAAGCGGCTTGCCGGCCTGGGCCGTCCCGTAAGCGCGCCGAGGTCCGGCCACGCGATCGCGGGGGCTCAAGTGCGCGGCGCGGGGCGCCGATGCGGACGGACGATGGGGTCGAACCTGGCGACTTGCGCGGGCGCTCGTGGGGCGTTCGCTTGGCGGAGCGCGGTGCTGCTCGCCTCGTCGTTGGCGGCCGTCTCGAGCTTCTTGGCGCAACGCGCACCGGCGCACGAGGCTCCGTTCACGAAGGTCGAGTCCGAGCGGGCTTCCCGGAGCGGGCAAGCGAGTGCAGCGCCGATTCCCGCGCTGGTCGCGGGAACGGACGGCGAAGAGTTCTTCGCGCTCGAACTGCGCTCGCCGCCGGGCCCCGACGGCAAGCCCGTCGCCGCACGGCCGGTGGGCGTGGCGTGCCTGCGTCGCAGCTTCGACGAGGTCGTGCAGCTCGAGCTCGAAGCGCGCTTCTTCGAGGAGCGCACGCGGCTGCACTGCATCGAAACGCGCGGACCGCGCGGCCTCGAGCTCGTGTGGCGCGAGTGGCGCGCCGGCGACGGCCGCACTCTGCATGCGCGACTCGTGGGCGAGCGCGTCGAACTCGTCGATTGGGGCCGGCTCGAAGCGCTCCGTTCGAACTTTCAGGCGCCGCCGGGCCTGGTCTGGCCGCTCGAAGCGATCGAGCGCGCGCGGAGGCGCGGCGGACTCGAGGCCTGGAGCTCGGCGCCGATGCTTCGCTTCGAACCCGCGGGGCGGCGCGTCGAGGAACTCCGCGTGCGTTGGGACGAAGCGGTAGCGGCCGAGGCCGTCGAAGGCGGCGCGGCGAACGGCTGCGCGCGCTGGTTCGGCGCCGACGGAGCGCAGGCCGGCGAGTTCACGTTTGTCGGCGGCGTGCTGCGCGAATTCCGCTGGCAAGGCGGCGAGCTGATGGCGCGCGCTGTGGACGCCGAAGAGTTCGCGCGGCGCATCCGCGAGCACGAAGACTCGCTCGTCGAGCGCTAGCCCTTTCGCGGGCGCCTTCGCGCGGCGTCCGTCGCGCGGCGTCCGTCGCGTCTTGCGCGCTCCTGAAGCGCGATCGCGGCTCGAGCCCGGCGTCAAGTGCGCGCCGTAGGTCCGACGCAAGGCTCACAACAGTCGGCCAACTCGCGCTTGGACCTTTGGAAGCGATAGCCGATCATGGCCGCCCCGCGCGAGCGCTCAAAGCTCTGTGGACTCGCGCGTCCCCAACCCGCAATGCCGATTCAACGTCTACCCGTCTCGACGCGCCGAACCCGCGTGGGCCTGTGCGCGCTGCTCCTGGTCGGCGTGAGCGCGTGCTACACGCCCGCCGAGCAACTCGTGAACGCCGACCGCGACACGTACGCGGTGCTCGAGAAGCGGCGCGCGGAACTCGGGGCCGAGGGCGGCTTCAGCATCGAGCCGCCGGACGACAGCCTGCGTCAACGCATGCTCGACGGCGCGACGCCCGGCCCGCTGGGGCTCGTCGAGACCCTCAACGTCGCCGCGGAGAACAGCCGCGACTTCCAGCGCCGCAAGGAGGACCTCTACCTCTCCGCGCTCGACCTCACGCTCGAGCGTTTCGCGTTCCAGGCGCAGCGCAGCGGACAGTTCGCCGCCGCGCTCCAGGGCAGCGGCGCCGAGGCGCAGAACGCCGACTTCGGCGCGGGCGCGGCGGTGCGCCGCCTGCTCGGCGCCGGCGCGCAGATCCTCGGCGACGTCGGACTGTCGCTCGCGCGCAACATCTCGACCGGCGACGCCTGGGGCCTCACCTCCGACCTCGGGCTCTCGGTGACGCAACCGCTGCTGCGCGGCTTCGGCAAGCGCATCGTGATGGAGCCGCTGACCCAGGCCGAACGCAACGTCGTGTACCAGGCGCGCTCCTTCGAACGCTTCCGGCGCACCTTCGCGGTCGACGTCACGTCGCGCTACTTGCGCATCCTGCAGCAGATGTCGCAGCTCGAGAACGAGCGCGCGAACTTCGACAACCTGCAGCAGGTGCGCGAGCGCAACGAGGCGCTCTCGCTCGCCGGCCGGCTGTCGGAAGTGCAAGTGGCGCAGGCGCAGCAGAACGAACTCAGTTCGAAGGTGCGCTTGATCGAGCAGGAGCAGCGGCTGCAGACCTCGCTCGACAACTTCAAGCTGTTCCTCGGCCTGCCGATCCACACGCCGCTCGCGCTGAAGTCCGACGAGGTCGAGCAGCTCGACGCGGGCGGCGGACTCGACGTTCCGGAAGTACTCGCCATCGAGTTCGCGCTCGCGCAACGCCTCGACCACTTGACGGTCCTCGACCAGGTCGCGGACGCCGAGCGCAAGGTGCCGATCGCAGCGAACCGGCTGCTCGCGCGCGTCGACGTGAACGCCTCGGTGGATGCGCGCAGCGAGCTGAACAAGCCGCTCAACTACGACAAGGACAACGTCGGCTGGCTGCTCGGGCTCGATGTCGCGCTGCCGATCGACCTGATCAACGAACGCAACGCCTACCGCGAAACGCTGATCACGCTGGAGCGCGCCAAGCGCTCGCAGATCGAGTCCGCCGATTCGATCCGCGCGGCGCTGCGCGACGAGCTGCGGCAGGCGCGCACGCAACTCGAGACGCTGCGCATCCAGGAGAACGCGGTCGAGCTCGCCGAGCGGCGCATCGAGAGCACGCAGCTCAACCAGCAGGCCGGCCGCGCCGAGACGCGTGACATCCTCGAAGCGCAGGAAGCCCTGCGCCAGGCGCGCAATGCGCTGATCGCCGCGCGCGTCGACTTTCACCTCGCGCGCCTGAGCCTGTGGCGCGACATGGAACTGCTGCGAGTCGACGATTCGGGCGTCGGCGCCGACTTCGAGCTGCTCGAGAGCGAGCCCTGGTCGAGCCTTGTCGAGACCGCGCCCGAACCTCAGCCTGAACCGGACCCGACGGATCCGGCCGTCCCCGATCCGAACCCTTCCGAACCGAGCCCTGCGGAGCTTCCGCGATGAACAAGAACCGAGCTGGATTCAAGCTCGTCACCGTCGCCCTGACCCTCGCGGTCGTCGGCGGCCTGGCGTGGTACGCGGTCGCGAGAAGCGGGTGGCTGGACCGCGACCAGGAACAGGAGATCAAGGGCGCGCCGGTGCAGCGCGGCTCGCTGCGCATCAGCGTGGTCGAGCGCGGCAACCTGAAGGCCGCCGACGCGGTGGTGCTCAAGAGCGAGATCGAGGGCAACGCAACGATCCTCTACCTGATCCCCGAGGGCACGATGGTCACGGAAGGCCAGTTGGTGTGCGAGCTCGACGCCACCAGCCAGCTCGACCGCCGCGTGGCGCAGGAGATCACGCTTCGCAACGCCGAGGCGGCCTTCGTCAAGGCGAAGCAGAACTACGAGATCCAGAAGAGCCAGAACGACAGCGACATCGAGCGCGCGAAGCAGCAGCTCTCGTTCGCGCAGATCGACCTCAACCGCTTCGTCGATCCCGACGGCGACCGCACCGCGAAGAAGGCGCAGGCGGACGAGAAGATCAAGCTCGCCGAAGAGGAGCACACGCGCGCGAACGAGAAGCTGATCTGGTCGCAGAAGCTGTACGAGAAGGGCTTCCTCACGACGACGGAGCTCGAATCCGACCGCCTGTCGCAGTCGCGCGCCGGCATCCAGCTCGAGCAAGCGCGGCGCGACCGCGACTTGCTGCTGCGTTTCCAGTTGCCGCGCGACGAGGCCGACCTCGTGGCGAAGCTCGAGGAAGCGCGCCGCGAGCTCGACCGTGTGAACTTGCAGGCCGCCGCGCGCCTGGTCGACTTCGACGCGGACATGCGCACGCGCGAGGCGCAATTCAACCTGGAGAAGGAGAAGCTCCAGAAGCTCGAGAACCAGATCGCGAAGGCCAAGATGTACGCGCCGCGCGCGGGCATGGTGGTCTACGCGCAGCAGGACAGCGGCCGCATGGGCGGGAGCCAGCCGATCCAGGAAGGCACGTCGGTCCGCGAGCGCCAGGACATCGTCACCATCCCCAACGCCGCCGGCATGGTGGCGCAAGTCAGCCTGCACGAGTCGGTGCTCAAGCAAGTCAGCGTCGGGCAGTCGTGCCTGATGAAGGTGGACGCGCTCGGCCCGCGCGAGTTCCACGGCCGCGTGAGCTTCGTCGCGGTGCTGCCCGACCAGAATTCGTGGTGGGCCAACCCCAACACGCGCCTCTACCGCACCGAGGTGCAGATCCTCGACGGCAACCCCGAGATGCGGCCGGGCATGAGCTGCGCGATCGAGATCCTCGTCGACGACATCGCCGATGCGACGTACATCCCGGTGCAGGCCGTGTTCCGCTCCGGCGGCGACAACGTGGCCTTCGTCGTGAAGCCAGGCGGCAAGTTCGAGGAGCGGAAGATCCAGGTCGGCCGCTACAACGCGAACTGGGTCGAGATCACCGAAGGATTGACGGTCGCGGATTCGGTGATGCTCTCGACGCCGGTGGGCTTCACGCCGGCGCCCGCGCCACAAGTCACGACGCCTGCTCCGGAGGCTGGCGCGGTCGGCGCGTCGGCCCCGGGAGCAGGAGCGGGCGCCGCTCCCGCGAGCGGCGGCGGAGCTCCGCCGGCCTCCGGTCCCGCGGCAGCCGCCGCGCCGAACGCGGACGGCGCTCCGGCCGGCGGGCGCGCGGGCCCCGAGGGCGCGGGGCGCGGCGACCGAGGTGAGCGCGGCGAACGCGGCCCTGGCGGCGGCGCGCCCGCGAGCGACGAGGACCGCGAGCGCATGCGCAAGGAGTTCCGCGAGCGCATGGCGAACATGAGCGAAGAGGAGCGCGCCAAGGTGATGGAGCAGATGCGCCAGCGCGGCGGCGGGGGCGGCGGCTCGAACGGCGGCTCGAATGGCGGGGGCCAGAAGTCCGACGGATGAGCGCTCACGGCCACGACATTCCGGTCGCCGAGTTGATCGACGTAACGCGCACCTACCGCATGGGCGGCAACGAGGTGCGCGCGCTCGACGGCTTCTCGCACTCCTTCGGGCGCGGCGAGTACTGGGCCATCATGGGCAGCTCGGGATCGGGCAAGTCCACGTTGCTCAACCTCCTCGCCTGCATCGACCGCCCCAGCAGCGGCGTCTACAAGGTCGACGGGGTCGACACGGGCACGTTGGACGACGACGCCTTGAGCGAGCTGCGCAGCCGCAAGCTGGGGTTCATCTTCCAGGCCTACAACCTGATCCCGCAGCTCGACGTCCTCGAGAACATCATGACGCCGCTCTTCTACCAGGACGATCCGCCGCCGGACGGCCCCGAGCGCGCGCGCAAGCTCGCCGCGCGCGTCGGGCTCGCCAACCGGCTGGACCACCGGCCCATGCAGCTTTCGGGCGGCCAGCAGCAGCGCGTCGCCATCGCGCGCGCGCTCGTCAACCATCCCGCGCTGATCCTCGCGGACGAGGCGACGGGCAACCTCGACAGCGCCACGGCGCTCGAGATCCTCGCGCTGTTCGACGAACTGCACGCCGAGGGACGCACGATCGTCATGGTCACGCACGAACCCGACGTCGGCGAGCGCGCGCAGCACGTGATGCGCCTCAAGGACGGCCGCATCGAGAGCATCGTGCGCGACCAGCACACGGCGGCGCGCTCGGAGTTCTACGCCAGCGCCGAGGCGGCGTCTTGAAGGGCGGGGCGGTATGAAAGGCGGGGCACTGTGAAAGGTGGCGCACTGTGGCGCACCGTGCGCCTGGGCGTGTCGAGCCTGCTGCTGCACAAGCTGCGCAGCGCGCTGACCACCATGGGCGTGCTGTTCGGCGTGAGCTCGGTGATCGCCATGCTCGCCATCGGCGAGGGCGCGAGCGCCGAGGCCCAGGAGCAGATCCGCCTGCTCGGCAGCAACAACATCATCTTGCGCTCGGTCAAGCCGCGCGAGGACTTCGCGACGAGTTCGTCGCAGACCACGCGCGTGGTGAGCTACGGACTCACGGAAGAGGACCTCGAGCGCATCGAGAAGACCTTTCCGGGTGTCGCGCGCGTCGTGCCGGTGCGCGAGATCTACGAGGAAGTGCGCTTCAGCGACCGCGCGATGAATCCGCGCGTCATGGCGACGCTCCCGATGTATCGCGAGGTCACCAACCGCGTGATGTACGAGGGCCGCTTCCTCACCGACCAGGACATGGAGCGCGTGGCGAACGTCTGCGTGCTCTCCGATTCGGTCGCCTCCTATCTGTTCCCCGTCGACTCGCCCGTCGGCCAGGAAGTGAAGATCGGCGCCGACTACTACACGGTGGTGGGCGTGCTGCTCTCGCGCGTGCGCGCGCCGTCCGACACCGCGCCCGCGGGCAAGTCCACGGCCGAGGTGTTCATCCCGCTCGAGACCGGCCGCAAGTGGTACGGCTCGATGCAGGTCAAGATGCGCGCCGGCAGCCGCGAGATGGAAGAAGTCGAGCTGCACGAGATCGTCGTCGAAGTGGCGAACCCCAAGAACGTGCCGATGGTCGCCGAGGCGTGCCGCGAGATGCTGCGGCGCAACCACAAGCAGCCCGACTACGAGGACGTCGTTCCGCTCGAGCTCCTGCTGCGCGCCGAGGAGACCAAGCGCATCTTCAACATCGTGCTCGGCTCGATCGCCTCGATCAGCTTGCTCGTCGGCGGCATCGGCATCATGAACGTCATGCTCGCGACCGTCACCGAGCGCACGCGCGAGATCGGCATCCGCCGCGCGCTGGGCGCGAAGCGCCGCCACATCGTCACGCAGTTCCTCGTCGAGACGGTCGTGCTCTCGGTCGGGGGCGGCTTGTTCGGCGTCGCGCTCGGCCTGCTGGTGCCCGCGTTCGTCGAGCACTTCGCCAAGATGCGCACGATCATCACCCCGACGGCGCCGCTGCTCGCGTTCGCGATCTCGGCCGGCATCGGCGTGGTGTTCGGCATCTATCCCGCGTGGCGCGCCGCGAACATGGACCCGGTCGAAGCCCTCCGGCATGAGTAGGCTGCACGAGTAGTCGGCACGAGCAGGGGGTGCGAGCAGGCGGCGCACGCGACTTCACTCGAGCGAAGCGCGCAGGGCGAGCGCCTGGGCGAGGTGCGCGGCAGCGATGGGCTCGGACTGATCGAGATCGGCCAGCGTGCGCGACACCCGGCGCAGCGACTGGACCGCACGCGCCGACAGGCCGCGTTGGCGCGTCGCGCGCGCGAGCAACGGCCGGAGCTCGGCGTGAATGGGCGCGAAGGCGTCGAGCTCGTCCGCGCCGAGTTCCATGTTGCGCCGCGGGCCCTGGCGTGCGTTCGCGAACGCTCGGGCGAGCGCCACGCGCGCGTGCAGCTCGCTCGCGGACATGCCCCGCGCCGTTGCGGGCGGCTCTCGGGCGCCGACGTCGCTTGCCGCGCCCGTCCGGTTCGATTTCTGCACCAGCTCGTCGAGAGTCGGCGGCGCGAGCTCGATGCGCAGGTCGATGCGGTCGAGCAGCGGCCCGGAGATGCGCCGGCGGTAGCGCTGCACCGCCAGCGGTGGACACGAACACGGCGTACGCGGGTGGCCGAGGTAGCCGCAGGGGCACGGGTTCATGGCGGCCACGAGTTGGAATTTTGCCGCGAGCTCGAGCTGGCGGCCCGCGCGGCTGATCAGGATCGAGCCCGCCTCGAGCGGTTGGCGCAGCGCTTCGAGCACCTCGCGGCGGAACTCGGGCAACTCGTCGAGGAACAGCACGCCGCAGTGCGCGAGGGTGATCTCACCGGGCGCCGGCGGCGAACCGCCGCCGACCATGCCGGCGTAACTGATGGTGTGGTGGGGAGCGCGAAAGGGCCGCGAGCGCGCGAGTCCACCGGGCCAGCGCCCGGCGGCCGAGAGCACGCGCGTGATCTCGAGCCGCTCGTCGAGTTCCGGCGGCGGCAGCAGCGATGCGAAGCGCCGCGCGAGCATGCTCTTGCCCGCGCCCGGTGCGCCCACGAACACCAATCCGTGCCCGCCCGCGGCCGCCACCGCGAGCGCGAACTTGCCCGTCGCTTGCCCGCGCACGTCGTCGAGCGTCGCTCCGACCTCGAGCGGTCGCGCTTCGTCGCTCGGACACAGCGGCGGGAGCTTGTGCGCGACCGAAGTGATGTGGCGCAGCACTTCCTCGACGTGCTTCGCCGCGTGCGCGGTGACGCCCGGCGCCCAGGCCGCCTCGCCCGCGGTCACCGTCGGCGCGATGACTTCGCGCACCCCGCTTCGCGCGGCGGCCAGCGCGGCGGCAAGTCCGCCCGGCGACGCGTGCAGCGCGCCGTCGATGCCCAGCTCGCCGAGAAACAGCCGCCCCTTCAGCGCGCGCGGCTCGAAGTGTCCGCACGCCGCCGCCGCGCCGAGCAACAGCGGAAGGTCGAGGCTCTCTCCCGATTTGCGCCGCGCCGCCGGCACGAGGTTCAGGAACAGCCGTCCGAAGGGCAGGTGCAGGCCGTTCGCCTCGAGCGCGCACACCAGCCGCCCCTTGCTCTCGCGAATGACGGGATCGGGAAGGCCGGTGAGGACGACTTCCGTGCGCTCCTTCGACGAGCCGTCGAAACGCGCCTCGACCGTCACCAACTCCGCCTCCGTGCCCGCCAGGCACGCGCCCAGGACTCGCACCGTTCGCACGAAACCCCAGACCGCGCCGTACCCTCTCCCGTCGCGCAGGATCCGGTTTTTTCTTCGCGCCGCTCGCGGCTCGTCGAGCGGGCTTGATCGCGCGCGCATCCGCAACGATCCTCGTCGAGTTCCACCGATCGCAGCCGCGCCATGGACACCTACTACGACCCCGCCGACCTCGCCAAGTTCGCCAAGCTCGGCGAGCACTCGCCCGAACTCGCGAAGAAGTTCTTCGACTACTACGGCGCGGTGTTCGCCGACGGCGCGCTTTCGGCGCGCGACAAGGCGCTGGTCGCGCTCGGCGCGGCGTACGCGGTGCAGTGCCCGTACTGCATCGACGCCTACACGCAGGAGACGCTCAAGCACGGCTGCGACCTCGAGCAGCTCACCGAAGTCACGCACGTCGCTGCGGCGATCAAGGGCGGCGCGGTGCTCGCGCACGCCGTGCAGATGAAGAACGCCGCCGCCAAGGTCGGCATGTGACGTGGAAGGATCGCTCGAGAGCGCGTCGAAGGGCCTGAAGATCGCGCCGACGCTGGCTCGTCGCGGCTCGCCGCTCGCGAACGGCGCGGAGCAGCTCGCGCGGCTCGACGCGGTTCGTCTCGACGATCCGCGCGGCGGCCGGTTCGAAGAGCATCTCGAACGCGCCGGTCTCGCGCCGCTTCGCGCGACGGGCATCGACGTGCTGCAGATCAACGTCGGCAAGGTCTGCAACCAGACGTGCGCGCACTGCCACGTCGACGCGGGGCCCGAGCGCGAGGAGGCGATGTCGCGCGAGACCGCGGAGCTGGCGCTGCGCGTGCTCGGCGCGAGCGACATCCCGACGCTCGACATCACCGGCGGCGCGCCCGAGCTCAACCCGAACTTCGAGTGGATCGTGCGCGAGGCCCGGCGCCTCGGCCGGCACGTGATGGAGCGCTGCAACCTCACGGTGCTCATGTCCAAACCGCTCGAGCACCTGCCGGAGTTCCTCGCCGAGCAGCGCGTCGAGATCGTCGCGTCGCTGCCGCACTACCGCGCGCTCAACACCGACCGCCAGCGCGGAGAAGGCGTGTTCGAACGCTCCATCGCCGCGCTGCGCCGGCTCAACGCGCTCGGCTACGGCGTCGAAGGCTCCAACTTGCGGCTGGTGCTCGTCACCAATCCCGTCGGCGCGTTCCTTCCGGCCGCGCAGGCTTCCGCGAAGGCGGAATGGAAGCGCGAGCTCGCGCGCCTGCACGGCGTCGTGTTCGACGACCTCTACACGATCACGAACATGCCGATCAGCCGCCACCTCGAGTGGCTGGAGCAGTCGGGCAACCTCGAGCGGTACCTCCAGACGCTCGTGAACGCCTTCAACCCGCTCGCGGCGCGGGGCGTGATGTGCCGCACGCTGCTGTCGGTCGGCTGGGACGGCCGGCTCTACGACTGCGACTTCAACCAGATGCTCGAGCTCGAGGTCGGGGACCCTCGAGCGTCCCGGCCGGCGCCGCGCCACCTGCGCGATTTCGACCTCGCCGCGCTTGCGACGCGGATCGTCCGCACCGGCCGTCACTGCTTCGGCTGCACCGCCGGCGCGGGCTCCTCCTGCGGCGGCGCTACGACCTAACGCGACGTACCGAGCCAGAGCAAATTCTCCCCGCTGATCGCAGGAAGCAGGGTCGCCGACGGGCTCGCCGCGATTAGCGGGGAGAATTTGCTCTGGCTCGGTACATCGCCGTCCTCGCGCGCGGGGGTGGGGTAGGTTTTCGAGGCGTCCCTCTGCCCCGAGCGCCGCACCCCATGCACCTCTCTCGCTCGACTGCGTTCGCGGCTTGGATCGCCGTGTTCGCCGCGCCCATCCCGGCGCAGCACAGCGTCCTCGAGCGGTTGTTCGCTCCGTCGCCCGCCGCCCCTGCGAAGTGCGCGGGCGAAGCGAACGACTTGGAGCGCGACACACGCCGCGAGCGCGTCGACTTCGACCGCGTCGGCGACGCGCTGTGGGCGCGTGGCGTCAACTACAAGATGCGCTTCGACGCGAACGCCAGCTTTCTGCCGTTCCTGAGCTCGTCGGCGCCGCGCAACTTCCCGCTCGAGTTCCGCGTGGCGCGCTTGAAGGTCGCCGGCGAGCCGGTTGCGTTCGACGCGCGAGCCCCGGCGCGGCTCGACGGTTGCACGTTGTCCTTCGATCGCGGGAGCTTGCTCGAGGTCTACGAGCTCGCTCCGCGTTCCGTCGAGCAGTCCTTCGTGCTTCCCGCGCGCGTCGGCGCCGGTGAGGTCGCTCTCACGCTGTCGCTCGACACCGAACTCGCCGCCGCGCGCGACGGCGCGGGCTGGAGGTTCGCGAACGAGTACGGCGAGGTTCGCTACGGCGCTGCGAAGGCGATCGACGCGCGCGGCCGCGAGCTCGCGCTCGAGTCCGAGCTCGACGGACTCGAGCTCACGCTTCGCGTGCCGGCCGACTTCGCCGCGCGAGCCGCGTACCCGCTCGTCATCGATCCCGTGATCGCGGCCTTCGGCATCGAGGCGACGCCCGCGGAGTCCTTCTCGCCCGATGTGTGCTTCGACGCGACGGGGACGCAAGTGCTCTACGTGTGGCAGAGCGAGTTCAGCGCGAACGACCACGACGTGTGGGGCGACATGTACGACGTCACGGGCGCGCCGCTGTACCGCGGCGGCTGGATCGACATGACGGCCAACTTCTGGGGCCGGCCGCGCTGCGCGAACAACGGAGCGACGAACCGCTTCCTCGTCGTCGCGCACGTGCTGAACAACGCGACGGGCCGCGTGGAAGTGTGGGGCCGCACGCGCGACCCGAACTCGGCGCTGCTCTCGCCGCAGTTCAAGATCGCCGGGGGAGCGAACTTCGACCTGCTCGACCCCGACGTCGGCGGCGATCCGTATCCCACGGCGCCGAGCTACTTCCTGGTCGCCTACGAGCGCATCTACAGCTTCGGCCAGGACCACGACATCCACGCGAAGCTCGTCAGCGACACCGGAGCGCTCGCGAGCAGCACGCTCGACGTGGACGTGTCGTTCTACACCTACGATTCGGTTCCGTCGGTCTCGCGCTCGAACGGCGCCGAGGCGTGGAACCTGGCGTGGCAACGCGCGAGCCCCGCCGGCGGCAACGACATCTTCGGCGCGCGCATTGCCTGGGACGGCGTCGTCGCGAGTCCGACGTTCCCGATCGACACCGCGCCCGTCGACCACACGAATCCAGCGGTTTCCTCGTCGCAAACGGGCGCTTCACGCTGGCTCGTCGCCTACGAAGAGGACTTCGGCAGCGACCACGACATCGTGGTGTGCGGTCTCGAGGGCGCGAGCGTCCGTACGAGCGTGAACATGAGCTCCTACGACGGAACGTTCTGGTACCAGGACCAGCGCAGGCCGGCGATCGACAGCGACGGAAGCCGCTTCGTCTGCGTGTACTCCGAGCTCTACGGCCAGAGTCCGATCGACTACGACGTCTACGCGACCGAGCTGCTCTTCAACGGCTCTTCGCTCGTCGCGCTCGCCGCTCACCAGCCGGTCTCCGCCGACTTCGGCGTCGAGGTCGACGCGCGAATCGCCGCCGCGAAGTCGAGCCTGATCGCGGGCTCGTCGCGCAGCTTCGCCATCGCGCTCGCGCGCGAGCCCGACGGCGCGGTGTTCCTCTCGAACGACATCCTCGGCGCGCGCTACGAGAGCTCCGCCGGCGGGGCGGTGGCTTCGTTCTGCGACGGTGCGAACGTCGCGTGCCCGTGCGGCAACGGATCGTCGAGCGCCGGCGGCTGCCCGAACTCCGCACATTCCTCGGGCGCCGTGCTCACCTGGGGCGGCGTCGCGTCGACGAGCGCCGACACGCTCCAACTGTTCTGCTCCGGCTTGCCGAGCGGCGTGAGCTGCTTGTTCTTCCAAGGCGCGGGCTCGCTCAACGGCGCGCTCGGCGCTCCCTTCGGCGACGGCGTTCGGTGCGCGGCGTCGCCGATTCGGCGGCTCGGCACGAAGCTCTCGAGCCCCGCGGGCGGCGCGCTCTATCCCGCGCTCGGCGACGCTTCCATCTCCGTCGCCGGCGCGGTTCCGCTCGCCGGCGCGACGCTCGTCTACCAGGCCTGGTACCGCAACTCCGCGAACTTCTGCACGAGCGCGACCACCAACTACTCGAACGCGCTCGTCGTCGCCTGGCTGCCCTGAGCGCGGGGCGGCCGTTCGAGGCGCCGCCGCCGGAGTCGCTGCGCCGGCTGCGTTCGAATAGTCTGCTTCGATGCGCGCGAACGACTTTCGAAGGCTCGCCCTCGCCCTGCCCGAGGTGGAGGAGTCCGAGCACCACCAGCACCCCGACTTCCGCATCGGCGGCAAGGTTTTCGCCTCGCTGGGGCCGAAGGGCGACTGGGCGATGGTCAAGGTGCCGCTGGAGGTGCAGGCGCAGCTCGTCCGCGACCACGTGGCCGACATTTCGGCGTTCGCCGGCGCCTGGGGCGCGCGCGGTTGCACGCGGCTCGTGCTCGCGAAGCTCCTGCCGGCCACCGTCGCGCCGGCGCTGAGCGCGGCGTGGCGCGAGAGCGCGAGCGCGAAGCTGCGCAAGCTGCACCCGCACGTCTGAGCGAGCCGCGCGCTTTTTCGGCCGGCGCGAATGCGGTAGACCCTTCGGCCATGGACTCCCCTTCGCGCCGCGGCCGTCGCGCCCCGTCGTGCGCGCGCCTTTCGCCCTTCGTTCCGCTGCTCGCGCTGCTCGTCGGCGCCTGCGTCGCTCCTTCGAGGCCCGTGCCTCCGCCCGCGCCGGTGAAACCCGCGGCGCCGGCGGTCGGTCGGTCGATCGTGATCTGCGGCGAACGCCACGACCTCGAAGCGCCCGTGGTGCTGTGGACCGACAAGGGCGGATACGACGCGTACTCGACCGAGCTGCGCTTTCCCGACTCGCCGCCGAAGGAGCCGCCGCAGGGCTTGCGCTACCAGCCGGGCCGCAAGCTTCCGCTCGAGCCGGGTTCGAAGGAGACGCGGCTCGTGGCCCTCGCGGGTGCGCCGCGCTGTCTCGACGAAGTGCGCGAAGCGATCGATCAGTTCGTCGTGCATTACGACGTGTGCGGCACGAGCGCGCAGTGCTTCAAGATCCTGCACGATCGGCGCAAGCTCTCCGTGCACTTCCTGCTCGACATCGACGGCGTGCTGTACCAGACGATGGACGTCTCGGACACCGCGTGGCACGCGCGACAAGCGAACCCGCGCTCGATCGGCATCGAGATCGCGAACATCGGCGCGTATCGAACGAGCGACACGTCGGTCCTCGACGCGTGGTACCCGAGCGACGAGCACGGCCCGCGCATCGAACTTCCGAAGTGGATGGAGGGCGGCGGCGTGCGCACGCCGGGATTCGTCGGACGTCCGGCGCGGCCCGAGCGCGTCGTCGGCGCGGTGCACGGCGTCGAGTACGCGATGCACGATTTCACGCCGCAGCAGTACGAAACGCTCGCGAAGCTGCTCAGCGTGTTGTGCCGCGAGCTCCCGCGCCTCGCGCCCGACGCTCCCCGCGACGCCGACGGCCGCGTGCGCATGGACGCGCTTTCCGCCGAGGAATTCGCGGCGTTCTCCGGGATCGTCGGCCACCACCACCTCACCACGGACAAGCAGGACCCCGGTCCGGCCTTCGACTGGGAGCGCGTGCTCGCGGAAGTGCAGACGCGGCTCGGTCGGCCGCTCGCCACCCAGCCGAAGCCCTGAGTCCCGATAGCTCCCCGAATGCCATGTTGAAATCGAATCGGATCGCGCTCGCCCTTCTCGCCACGCTCTCCGCGCTCGCGGGCTGCAACGTCTCGACGCACGCCGCGCCCGCCGCGGAGCTGCGGCTCGTCGCGGACACGCCGCCGCCCGTCACCGCGCGCAGCGACGCGCTCCACAACCTCGCGACGCGCTACCGCGCCGAGCAGGGCGTCGTGGGGCTGCGCGTCGCGGTGCTCGAAGACGGCGAACTCGTGTTCCACGGCGGATTCGGCTTCGCGGACCGCGAGAAGCAGCTCCCGACGACTCCGCAGACGCTGTTCCGCCTCGGCTCGATCTCCAAGCCCGTGGCCGCCGCGCTCGCGATGCAGCTCGTCGAGCAAGGCAAGCTCGAGCTCGACAAGGACCTGCGCACGTACAGCCCCGAACTCGCCGGCAAACTCGCGCCGATCACGCTGCGCCAAGTGCTCTCGCACACCTCCGGCGTCCGCCACTACGCGCCGGGGCGCTTCGACAACTCGACCAAGCTGCGCACGACGCGCGAAGCGCTCGAGCTGTTCGTGGACGACGAGCTGCTGTTCGAGCCGGGCTCGAAATACTCCTACAGCACGCACGCCTACACGCTTGCGGCGCACGTCATCGAAAGCGCGTCGAAACAGCCCTTCGAGCGGCTCGTGCGCGAGCGCGTGGCGAAGCGCGGAGCGCCGTCGCTCGACTGCGAGAAGCTGCGCGACGACAAGCCGCAGCGCGCCCGGCTCTACAACAAAGTCGCGGGCGGCGAGCCGGCGCTGCAGACGATCCCCGAGGACAACTCGTGGAAGTACGCGGGCGGCGGCCTGGAGGCGACGGTGCTCGACCTCGCGCGCTTCGGGCAGTTGATGCTCGACGACAAGCTGGTGTCACGCGCCTCGCGCGAGCAGATGTGGTCGCCGACGAAGCTCTCCAACGGCTCGACGCACGACTACGGGCTCGGTTGGTCGCTCGATCCCAAGCGCGGCCGCGTGTCGCACTCCGGCTCGCAGCAAGGCTGCCACAGCGCGCTCGTGATCGACGTCGAGAAGCGCCGCGTGGTCGCGGTGATGATGAACACGCTCGGCGGCGGCGCGCCGAAGCTCGCCGAGCAGTTGATGGCGGAGCTGGCGAAGTAGCGGCGCGGTTCCGGGTCGCCGCGGTGCGAGCCGTCACTCGCCGAGCGCGCGGCGCAGGCGGCCGTCGGCGGCGTCGAGCTTGTTCTGCGCGCTCGGGGCGTCGCAGCCCAGGCGCTGCATGACAATCGCCGTCTTCGCGCGCCCGCCGGCGGCGGCGAGCAGCTCGAGCGCGCGCTCGCGCGAAACTCCGGCGGCGGAGGCCACGATGCGCGCGCCGCGGTCGACGAGCTTCGCATTCGTGCGCGTGTCGACGTCGACCATCCAGTTGTCGTAGACCTTGCCGAGCTGCGCCATGGCGACGGTCGAGACGGTGTTGAGCACGAGCTTCGTCGCGGTGCCGGCCTTGAGTCGCGTGCTGCCCGTGAGCACCTCGGGGCCGGTCACGACGCGGATGGACACGTCGGCTCGGTCCTCGGCCTGTTCGCGCGGAACGCAGGCGAGGAAGACGCTCGCGGCGCCGCGTTCGCGCGCGAGTTCGATGGCTGCGTGCACGTACGGAGTCGTTCCACCGGCGCTGATGCCGAACACGACATCGGCCGCACCGAGCTTTCGGGCCTCGAGGTCGCGCCGCGCGGCCAGCGCGTCGTCCTCGGCTCCTTCGACCGCGCGCGTCAACGCCGCTTCGCCGCCCGCGATCACGCCGAGGACCTGGCTCGGATCGCTGAGAAACGTCGGCGGGCATTCGACCGCGTCGAGCACCCCGAGACGGCCGCTGGTGCCCGCGCCGACGTAGATCAGGCGCCCGCCGCGCTCGAGGCGCGCGACGACGAGCTCGATGGCGGCCGCGATCGAAGCCCGCGCCGCGTCGAGCGCGTCGTGGAGCTTGCGGTCCTCGCTCTGCATCAACGCGACGGCGTCCGCGATCGAGAGCCGGTCGAATCCGGCGCTCGCGTGGCCGCGTTGCTCGGTCGCGAGGTGCGCGCGCGACGACGTGGGCTCCTTCACGGCCGCGCCTCGTCCTTCGCCGGCGTTCGGCGCTCTCCTTCGCGCCACATGTTGCGGCCGAGCGACAGGCCTCCGTCGACCGTGAGGCACTCGCCGTTGATGTACGCGGCCGCCGGCGAGAGCAGGTAGAGCGAATGCTGCGCCATCTCGAGCGACGTGCCGAAGCGGCCGAGCGGGATCTGCTCCTCGATGCGCTCGCGCATGCCGTCGTCGGGCCACAGGTTGTTCGCGGCGCCGTCGGAGTGGAACGGGCCGGGTGCGATCGCGTTGACCCGCAGTCCGTGGCGCGCCCACTCGACCGCGAGCGTGCGCGTCATGGCGAGCACGCCGGCCTTCGCGCTCGCCGAGTGCACGACGCCGGGCATGCCCGTCCAGGCGTAGGTCGCGACGACGTTGAGGATCTGGCCGCGGCCGCGCTCGATCATGCCTCGGCCGAAGTAGCGCGAGCAGTAGAACGTGCCGTCGAGCACGATGCCGAGCACGGCGCGCCAGGCGCGCGAGCTCAAGCGCTCGGCGGGGCACACGAAGTTGCCCGCGGCGTTGTTGACGAGGTGGTCGATGCCGCCGCGCTCGTCGAGCTCGCGCGCGAGCCGTTCGACCGCCGTCGGTTCGCGCACGTCGAGCGCGCGCGACTCGACGCTCCAGCCGCGCGCAGCGGCTTCCTCGAGCAAAGCCGAGTGGTGCTCGACGCTCCGCGAGGCGCAGATCACGCGCGCGCCGAGTTGCGCGAGCCCGCGGCTGATCTCGAGGCCGAGCCCCGTGCCGCCGCCGGTCACGAGCGCCGTCGATCCCGCGAACGTCGCCGGGACGAGTCCATCGCCCGCCGTCGCGCGCGGCCCCGTCGCGTCGGATTGGGTGGCTCGAGTGTCGCTCACGCGCTCCAGGTTGCGCGGGCCGCCGCGCGCGATCAAGCTCCCGCGCGGCGGGATCGGCGGCCGGGGCGGCGCGCCCCTTCAGCGCGGAACTCCGGTGCGGACGGTCAGCGCAAGTCCTCGGCGCGCACTTCGACGACGGAGAACTCGAGGCCGAGCTCGGCGCCCGCTTGCTTCAGCGCTTCCTCGACGCGCCGCCGAAGTGCGTCGACGTCGACGTGGCTCGCGCTTCCGCTGAACGTCGCGGTGCTGAGCTCGCCGGCGGACGAGTCGCTCTCGAAACCCAACTCGACGTCGATCGGCGCCTCGAGCCCGGCTCGAGCGAGCGCCTCGAGCAACTCGACCCTGGGCTCGCTGTGGCCGGACCAGCTCACGACCACGCGTGCGCGCCACGAAACGACGGCGAGGTCGGGCTCGGCCTCGTGCGCTTCGACGGGGGCGGCCGGCCCGAGCTCGCGCTCCGAGAAGCGCGAATCGCGCCGCCGCCCGCGGCCCGCCTCTTCGCGCAACTCGCGCCGCACTTCGGCGACACCTTCGCGCAGTCCCTCGCGCAGCTCGTGGGCCGCATCGCCGAGCTCCGGCGTGGCGGTCGCGAGCGCGGCCCCCGCCACGAAGGTGGCGAGGCCGGCGAGGCCGATGACCGTGAGCACCAGCGCGAACGCGCAGCCGCCCAGGCAGCCGGGGGCGGTCGCGCGGCCTTCGGCGCTCTTCGCGCCGAACACTTTCGCGGCGACGAACGCGAGGCAGCCGAGGAGGGCGAGGAACGCGAGGGCTAGCAGGCTGAGGAGGTACATGGGGGCTCCGCGGGGAAGGGAGCGCGCCCTTGAAGCGCGTTCACAAGTCTAGTTACGCGCGGCGGGCGGTGCGTGGGCGACGCGCGACGCTCGGGGAGCTAAAGTCTGCGGTCTTTTGCCAAGGATCTGAACCCATGCGACAGCTCGACAGCTTCATTTGCGGCCGGCGCCACGCGGGCGGCGCGCCCCAGGCCACGCTCTACAACCCGACCACGGACGAGGCGCTCGCGACGGTCTCCAGCGAGGGCATCGACTTTCGCGCCACGCTCGAGCACGCGCGCGCGAGCGGCGGCCCGGCGCTGCGCGGGTTGTCCTTCGCCCAGCGCGGCGCGCTGATCGAGCAGCTTTCGAAGGTCGTCCACGCGGCGCGCGAGGAACTCATCGAGCTCTCGATCCAGAACGCCGGCACGACGCGCGGCGACGCGAAGTTCGACATCGACGGCGCGATCGGAACGCTGGCCGCCTACGCGCGCTTCGGCGCCGAGCTGGGCGAGCGCAAGTTCCTGTACGACGGCCCGGGCGTGCAGCTCGGCCGAACCGCGCGCTTTTGGGGCGAGCACGTGCTCACGCCCCGCCACGGCGTCGCGGTGCACATCAACGCCTTCAACTTCCCGGCCTGGAACATGATGGAAAAGGCCGCCTGCGCGCTGCTCGCGGGTGCGCCGGTGATCGAGAAACCGGGCACGCCGACGGCGTTGACCGCGTGGCGGATCGCCGAACTGGTCGTGCAGAGCAAGGTGCTCCCCGAGGGCGCGTTCCAGTTCATCGCGGGCTCGGTGGGGGATCTGCTCGAGCACCTGACCGGCCAGGACGGGCTCGCATTCACGGGCTCGTCGCACACCGCCGCGAAGCTGCGCGGCCATCCGAACCTCGTGCGCCACAACGTGCGCGTGAACCTGGAGGCCGATTCGCTCAACGCCGCGGTGCTCGCGCCCGATGTCGAGGCCGGAACCGACACCTACAACTTGTTCCTGTCGAACGTCGCGCTGGACATGACGCAGAAGACCGGCCAGAAGTGCACCGCGGTGCGCCGCATCTTCGTGCCGCGCGAGCGCGTGGCCGAGATCGAGGCCGAGCTGCGTGGCTCGCTGGCGGCGATCAAGGTCGGCGATCCCGCCGAGAGCACGACGCGCATGGGGCCGCTGGCGAGCGCGGCGCAGCTCGCGGACGTGCGCGCGGGCATCGAGCGCCTCGCGGCCGCGGCGCGCACGGCCTGCGGCGGCCCGCAGCCGATCCGCGAGAAGGGCTGCTTCGTCGCGCCGACGCTGCTCGTGGCGCACGACGGCGCCGCGCACGTGTTCCACGCCGAGGAGGTGTTCGGGCCGGTGGCCACGATCCTGCCCTACGACGGTTCGGCCGAGGAAGCGGCGGCGCTCGTCGCGCGCGGCGGCGGAAGCCTCGTGACCAGCGTGTACTCGAACGAACAGGAGTTTCTCGAGACCGCCGCGCTGGCCATCGCGCCGCACTCGGGTCGCGTGTGGCTCGGCAGCGACAAGATGGCCGAGCAGTCGCTCGCGCCGGGCATGG
>CALFYL010000334.1 GCA_937952135.1 uncultured Planctomycetia bacterium | reverse complement strand
ACTTCGTCGAACGCTTCACCGCCGAGAACCACGGCCGCGCCTTCTACTCCAGCGCGAGCGACGTCAGTTCGTTCGTGCTCGTCGACTACGTGCGCAACCGGCGGCGGCGCGGACTCTGAAAGGGGTCTGCGTGAGCCCACGCTCGAGCTGCGGACCGATCCACAGCATGGATACAGTTCAAACCATCGCGAATGAGATGCTCGCCGAGTGCGATGATGACGCCATTGGGCTGTGGGTGATCGTAGGTCGGCTGGAATCTGCGGGCGTTGCGCCGGCCCTGATTCGGGATACGACCCTGTCCGTGGTTCGGCTGCTCTTGCGGTCGGGCAAAGTTGTCGTTGGCCAGCATGGCGGAACTGGATTTGTGCGCTGGGAACTTGGGCCGGACGACGCATTGGAGCGACTCGCGGAGGAATGGCGAGTGCTTGGCCGTGCCCCGGCTCCTGGGGAAATCTGCTGGATGCTCGGCAGGAGTCTGTACTCACGCCACGGCTCCGAGGGTGAGTCGTGACGTCGAGCGTGCGAGTTCAAGTCCGTCCGTCGCGGTTGGCACGGATGAGCGTCATCGATAAGAGACCTCTCTCGAGTACTCGGCCGAAGCGCGAGCCTCTCGTTTCACCGGCGTAGAACGCTCGCCCGCTCCGCTTCGAATTCGTAGGGCGAGAACGCGCCTAATTCCCGGAGCCTGAGGCCGGTTCAGGTTTCGAGTCGGACTCGGGCGGAGTTTCGGCGGGAGTGTTCGCGTCGATGGCGGCTTTTGCGTCGGCCTCGGCCTTCTTGGCGGCGGCTTTCTCGGCGGCCTTTTCGTCGGCGAGCTTCTGCTGCATCGGGTTCGTGCGCTCGCCGCGCTCGGACTTGCGGGCTTCGACGCGCGTCTCGGGGATCAGCGGCGGCCAGGTGTTGTTGGTTTCGTCCGCGTCGGCGATTTGGCCGCGCGGGTCGAGGACGAAACGCGCCACCTCGCGGTCGGCGATCCAGAGCTTGGTGACCTTGTCGGGCGATTGGCGCCAGATCTCGGCCGGGACGGTGAACTCCTCGTTCGAGCCGTCGGCGTAGTCGACGCGCAGCGGCAGCGGCATTGCGAGGCCGCCGAGGTTCGCGAAATCGAGCACGTAGAAGCGCAGGTTCGACTCGAGCAGCTCCTTCTCCTGCGGCTCGAGCTTGTCGGCCAGCTTCTCGAAGCGCTCGACGTCGGCCGGCGTGGGTTCGAGCGCGTCGTAGGTGTTGTAGAAGTCGGCGAGCTCGGGATAGATGCCCACGCGCTTCTCGAGCGGCGCGTTTCGCAGTTGCGTGAGCGTGCGCGGCTTGTCGTCGCGCTCGCGGCGCTTGCGCTCGCTCTCGATGCGCGGGTCGAGCGTGCTCAAGGTGTAGAGCCGCACGCGCTCGAGCGCGATGTCGACGTGGTCGGTGGTGTAGAACCAGCCGCGCCAGAACCAGTCGAGGTCGACGCTGGTCGCGTCTTCCATGGTGCGGAAGAAGTCGGCCGGCTGCGGGCGCTTGAACATCCAGCGCTGCGCGTAGGTCTTGAAGGCGAAGTCGAACTGCTCGCGGCCGAGGACCGTCTCGCGCAGGATGTTGAGCGCGGTCGCGGGCTTCGAGTACGCGTTCGCGCCGAAGTTCACCACCGAATCGGACTGCGTCATGATCGGCACCTGGTTCGTGCTCTTCATGTACGAGACGATGTTGCGCGGCTCGCCGCGGCCCGAGGGATACTTGTCCTCCCACTCCTGCTCGGCGAGGAACTGACAGAAGGTGTTGAGGCCTTCGTCCATCCAGGTCCAGTCGCGCTCGTCGGAGTTGACGATCATCGGGAAGTAGTTGTGTCCGACCTCGTGGATGATCACCGAGATCAGCCCGTACTTCGTCCCCGATGAATAGGTGCCGTCCTTCTCCGGCCGCGGGCCGTTGAAGCTGATCATCGGGTATTCCATGCCGCCGACCGGGCCGTTGACCGACTGCGCGACCGGATAGGGGTAGTCGAAGGTGTGGCGCGAGTAGATGTCGAGCGTGTGGATGATCGCGTGCGTGGAGTACTTGCTCCACAGCGCCTCGCCCTCCTTGGGATAGAAGCTCATGGCCCAAACGGGGTTGCCGTTCTGCTTGTAGAGGAACGCATCCCACAAGTACTTGCGCGAGCTCGCGAAGGCGAAATCGCGCACGTTGTCGGCCTTGAACACCCAGGTGCGCCGCTCGCTCGTGCCTTCCTTCTCGTTCTCCGTCGCTTCGTCGAGCGTGACGATCATCACCGGCTTCTCGGCGCGCTCGGCTTGCGTCAAGCGCTCGCGCTGCTCCGTGCTGAGCACGTCGCCGGGATTCTGCAGCACGCCCGTCGCCGCGACCACGTGGTCCGCGGGAACGTCGATTCGCACGACGTAATCGCCGAACTCGAGCGTGAACTCGCCCTGGCCGAGGAACTGCTTGTTCTGCCAGCCGTTGACGTCGGTGTACGCGCACATGCGCGGGAACCAGTGCGCCAGCTCGAAGATGCAGTTGCCGTCGTCCTTGAAGAACTCGTAGCCGGTGCGGCCGCCGACCTGCTTCGCGTCGTTGATGTTGTAGGACCAGTCGATCTCGAAGCTCGTGCTCGCCCCCGGCGCGAGCGGCGCGGGAAGGTCGAGGCGCAGCATCGTGTCGACGACGGCGTGCGCGAGGGGCGCGCCGTCCGCTCCCTTCACCGCGTCGAGCTTGCACGCGCCGTCGAATTCGCGCCGCGCGAGCATGCGCTCGAGGCTGGTGAAGCTCGGCGCGCTCATGTCCGGCGCCTGCTGCGTGAGCGCGGCGTGCGAGTGTGGCGCGAAGATGTTCGCGTCGAGTTGCAGCCACAAGTACGACAGCGAGTCGGGCGAGTGGTTGTGGTAGGTGACGCGTTCGCGGCCCGTGAGGCGGCGCTTGTCTTCGTCGAGCGCGACGTCGATCACGTAGTCGGCGCGCTGCTGCCAGTAGCGGTGACCGGGTGCGCCGGAGGCCGCGCGGTAATCGGTCGGCGTCGGCAGGAGCTCGTCGAGCTGGCGAAAGTTGTCGCGGCGCTTCACTCCGTCCTGGCCGAAGGTCCAGCCGGCGGCGAGCAGCGTGAGGAAACCCAGGGGGAGCGCGATGTGTCGGTGGATGCGCATGGTTGGCTCGGGGACGGCGCGTGAGAGGGGTTCACGGTAGCCGCAGGTGCGCGCGGCGGCGATGCGCGATGTACCGAGCCAGAGCAAATTCGCCCCGCTATTTCAGCCAGGCCCGGCGCCGCCCCCTCAAGGCTTCTTGCGGCCGGTCACGAGCAGGTTGCGCTTGGGTATCGAGAAGATGAACGCCGTGACCGCGCTCGCGCTGAGGCGCGAGTCGGCGCCGTACCCGGCGTTGTCGCGGTTGGGCTGGTAATAGAACGTGCCGTCGGCGCACTGGGCGAGCGTGAACCACCAGCGGTTGGCGTCCATCAGGCGCCGAAAGCTGGCCGCATCGATGTTCGCGGCGAGCGCGGCGTAGCCCATGCCCAGGATCGGCGAGCCGTGCGTGTCCGGGAAGCTCTGCGGGTGCTCGCCGATCAGAAGCGAGTGCTTGCGCGCACGAGCGCGAAGCGCGGCGTCCGGCCACGGATGGAGGTGCAGCGCGATGCCTGCGGCGCCGGTGCGGCCCATGTCGGCCCAATCCCGGTCGCCGGCCACTTCATCGGCGTACCACACGTAGCCGTTCGAACCCGCGCCGCGTTCGAGGAACGCCGTCGCCGCGTCGAGCCGCGCGCGGTCGATCTTCACGCCGCAGTGGTGCAGGAGCGCGAGCGCGAGAGCGCCTTGCCCGGTCAGCATCGCGATCGGCCCGTAGCCTTCGAAGCCCGGATTGTGGCCCCAGCCGCCGTGCTGGCGCCGCTCGTCCGCGGGATAGCTGCCCGGGTGGGTCTCCTTGACGCGCGGGTTCAACTGAGCGAGCGACATGTACTGCGTCGACATGAGGAAGTCGCGCACCTGCTCGAGCTCGGGGAGCACCCAGCGCTCGCGCGTCGCGTAGTAGAACTCGGCGAGCACGATGGCCGCGCTCATGTAGCGCCAGTTGATGAGGTCGCCTTCGTCGCGCGCCGCGGTCGTACGAGCGTGGAAGCGTGCGTTGCGTTCGGCGGCGGCGCGGTGCTCGCGCGCATCGCTGGCGAGGAGCGCCAGCGGCGCGAACGTGTCGAGCACTGCGTCGCCGAAGCCGCCGTCGTCGCGCTGCTCCGCCACGAGGTAGTCGAGCAGACGCCCGAGGATCTCGGCGCTCACCTTGCACTCGGCGGGATAGGTGGGAGCGAAATTGCCGTAGGCCTTGTCGAGGACCAGAGTCGTCTCGCCGCGCTTCCCATTCCGCTCGAGCTCGAGCGGCAGCTCGCGCTTGCCGCCGGATCGCTCGGCGCGCTCCAGCGCGCTCGCGAAGTCCAGCACCGGGCCGTCCGGCCCGAACAGCTCCATGCCGTAGCCATTGCGGTGCGGCGTCTCGAAGCTCCGTCCGCCGGCGCCGACGATGTGGTCGCCGACCTCGACGCGACCTGCGGCGCTCGAACCGTCGAACACGTGGCGCACCACCAGGTGGGTCGGCGCGTCGGCGACGAGCTCCACGCGCAGCCCGGTGCGGCCGAGGTTGTAGAACCAACCCGGCACTTGCGAGTCCGGCCCCTCGGCGGCGCGCTGGCGCCACGGATGGCCGCTCTCGTCGTAGTGGACCTGACTCCACAGCGGGGCCGCGATGCAGAGGGTTGCGAGAACCCGCGGCAAGACGGCGCGCGGCATGCAGGTCCTCACGGGCACGTGAGGAACTCGAGCGCGTCGCTCAGGTTCGTGGTCTTCGGCGCCGGCGGGTCGCGGTACCACACCTGCGCGTTGAAACGCTGGCCGGCGAAGAGCGGCTGGCCGAGCGCGAGCGGGTGGGCGTTCATGTAGGCGAGGAAGTCGAACCCGAAGGCGCCGTCGCACGCGCCGGGCGTTCCGTTCGTCGACTGCGCGGCGGTGCGCTGCGTCGGGAGTTTGACGCACAGGAAGCTCGTGCTCGTCGCGGACCACGGCTGGATGAGCGCGCCGCTCACGCCGTAGAAGAAGACGCCGAGCTTCTGGCCTTCGATCGCGTTGCACTGCAGCGTGAAACCGCTCGACGCGGAGACGCTCGGCGCGCCACTCCAGCTCAACGCAGGCACGCAACCGTTCGTGCTCGTGCCCGCGGTGCAGTACGACGTCACGAGCGCGCAGGCGGAGCCGCTCTGGCCCTCGAGCTCGAAGGGAAAGTCCTGCGCTGCGCCCGACGCGACGTCGCGAACGTCCACCCAGCCGCCCGACGGGCTGAAGAAGCGCGCGTTGTCGGTGCTCGCGTTCGGAACGGTGGGGTTGGACCACGGACCGGAGCTGAGCGAGCCGGCGAGCTGCACGTCGACCCAGTACGTGCCGGGCGCGAGTTGCGGGGCGCCGCTCAGGTCCGCGACGACCTCGATCACCGCGCGCGACGTGTCGCCGGGCACGGTGACGACGCGGAAGCAGTTCGACCAGGCTTGCGTGAGCAGCACGTTCGCCGAGCTCGACCACAGCGGAGTTCCGCCCGTCGTGGGCATCGCGCTCCACAAATTCACTTGGATCGCAGTGAGCGTGCCCGTGGTCGGCGCGCCGGTCTGGAACGCGCGCCACCGGAGCTTCTCGAGCGTCCAGACCTCGCCCGCCGGCACGACGAAATCGTCGGCGACGCGCTGGCCGCTGGCGGCGGAGCAGCCGTAGCCGCTGGTGGAGAAGCCGCTCTGCACGAGGCTCGTGTCGGCGCCGCCTTGCCCGTTGCCGAGGCCCGTGATGAACGGGCCGTTGCTGTAGAGCGTGGGCGGGGCCGAGTTGACGGCGGCCGAAGCGAGCGAAGCGACGAGGGCGAGTAGGAGGGGGCTCATGGATCTAGTGCGATGTACCGAGCCAGAGCAAATTCGCCCCGCTATTTCCAGGAACGAGGGCGCCGGCGGGCCTGGTTGGAATAGCGGGGCGAATTTGCTCTGGCTCGGTACATCGCGTTGTTGCGGGGCATCCAGGTTACCAGCGCCGCGAAACTTGAATGGACTCAAGTTTTCTCGCCCTCGCCGTCGATTGGGCCGCGTTCCTCCGCGCATCGGAAGGGTCGAAAACATGAGCCAGAATCCTCAGCGTCCAACGCGGGCCGCCGCCACTCGGCCCGGCGTCGGCCCGTCGGCATTCGCCATCAGCGTCGTGATCCCGGTCGGCGCGCACACCGGCCTCTCGCCGCTCCTCACCGCCGTTCGCGCTCTGGCGCGGGCGCAGCGCGGCAGGTTCGAAGTGGTGCTCGTCGACGACGCGACGCCGGAGGGGCTCGAGAGTCTCCTGCGTTGCTGGCGCGGCCAGTTCGAGAGCGTCGCCGTCGCGCGTCACGAAGTCGCCAAAGGCCGCGGCGCCTGCGTGCGCACCGGCGTTCTCGCGACCCGCGGCGACCTGATCGTCGTGGTCGAGCCCGACACGCGCGCCCCGATCAACGACGCCGCCAAGCTCCTCGCCTCGCTGCGCGCCGGCGCGGACGTCGCGCTGATCAGCCGCCGCATGCCGGGCATGGAGATGAACGGCAACAAGTCGTTCCTCGAGCGCGCGGCCGAGACGACCGTGCTCAAGCTCTCGCAACTGCTCGTGCCGACGGGAATCTACGACTGCACTTCGGGCCTGCAGGCTTTCCGTTCGCGCGCCGCGAAGCAGATCGCGCAACGCGCCAGCGTGTCGGGGCCCGCGTACTCGATCGAGTGGCTCGCCATCGCGCAGAGTTTCGGCTTCAAGATCGCGGAGAACCCCATCTCGCAACTCACCGAGGTGCAAGAGGGCGACCGCCCGAACTCGACTTCGTCGCTGAGCGTGCTGCGCCAGGCGTGGCGCACGCGCCAGCGGCTGTCGAGCGAAGACCATCTCCAAGCGAAGCCGGCGGCCGAGCTGCTCTCGTCCACTTCGTTCCAGCGCCTCGATCGCGACGCCCTCGACGCGGCGCGACGGCGCTGAGCGTCACAGCACGCGGAGCTCGGTCAGCACCTGCCGCCAGGCGTCGCGTTCGCGCGCGGGCTCGAAACGCGGCCGCAGCGCCGCACCCTGCTCGAGCAGCCGGCGATAGAACTCGGGCTGGTGCTCGAGACGCTCCATGAGCTTCGCGAGCGCGAGCTCGTCTCCGACTTCGAAGTAACCCGCGTACTCGGTTCCGAGCTGGCCGAGCGTGCCGTCGATGCGCGTCGCGAGCAGCGGAGTGCCGGCCATGACGGCTTCGGCGACGACGTTCGCGCCGCCTTCGGAGCGCGAGGTCAGCGCCAGTGCGTGCGAAGTCGCGATGCGCAACAAGGTCGCGCGGCGCGCGAGCGGCCCGAGCCAGCGGTAGCGCGGGTTCGCGCGCATGGTTTCTCGCGCCAGCCGCTCGTACTCGGGCTCGAGCGCGGCGCCGATGTGCACGATGCGGACCCGTGACGAGCTCGGCAGGAGCGCGGCGGCGCGCGCGGCGAGCAGCGGGTCCTTCACGGCGCGCAGGTGCCCGACCACGCAGATGTCGAACGCCTCCGGCGTGCGCTGGAGACCGCGTCAATCCGGCGCGGACTGCACGATCGAACGGCACTTCGAGCGCAGCTCGGCCGGGAGGCGGTCGCAGGCGAGCGGTTGCAGCGCCACGATCGAGCGCGCCGCGGCGAGCGTGTCGAGGGCGGGGCGATCGTTCGCGAGCTCGCCGTAGACGTCGGTTCCGCCGAGCGCGACGACCAGCGGCGCCGCCGGGCGGCTCGCGAGCCAGCGCTGCGCCGAGTCCGCGCTGCGCGAGGCGTGCAGCGCGATGAGCAGGTCCGCGTCCTCGCCACGCCACTGCGTGCTCACTTGCACGCGCGCTCCGAGCTCGCGCAGGCGGCGCGCCCAACGCAGCGCCGTCACGCGGTTGCCCGTGCGCAACGCGGGGCCGGCCGGTGTGACGATCGCGATCCGCATGGCGCCCGAGGATGTGCTTCGCGCGCGCGAGAAGCCAGAGCGCGCCTGCGGCGACGGTCAGCCGCCGCGCGTGTGCATCTCCAAGTGCGGATCGTCGCGCAACCCCTCGGGGCCGACGAGCGGCCCACGCGCGCGCTCTTCGAGCCGCAGTTCGGCGCCGCGGTCGCCGCGGCCGCGCCAACCCTTTTCGATACGCGCCGCGATCTCCGTCGTCGATGCGCCCCCGCGCAGCAACGCCTTGAGGTCGATGCCGAGCCGCGCGTAGAGGCACAGGTACCACATGCCGTCGGCCGTGAGCCGGCTTCGATCGCACGTACGGCAGAACGGCGCCGTCGTCGACGCGATCACGCCGAAGACCGTCCCGTCGCGCAGCCGGAAACGCTCCGCGGGTGCGGTGGAGTCCTCGCGCAGCGGCTCGATGACCCCGTGGCGCGCCTCCAGGCGCGCGAGCAGCTCCTCGCGCGAAACGACCTTGTCCATGGACCACTGCGTCGCGCCGCCGACGTCCATGTACTCGATGTAGCGCAATTCGACGCCGCGCTCGCGCGCGAACTCCAGCAGCCGCTCGAGCTCGCCGTCGTTCACGCCGCGCATCACGACCGTGTCCAGCTTCACACGCCCCGGCCAGTGCGCCGCCGCCGCGTCGATGCCGGCGAGCACGTCGCGGAGGCCCTTGCGTCGCGTGAGCTTCTCGAACACCGCTTCGTCGAGCGTGTCGAGGCTCACCGTGACGCGGTGCAGCCCCGCGGCTTTGAGCGCCGGAGCTTGCGCCGCGAGCAGCAGTCCGTTCGTCGTGAGCGCGAGGTCCTTGATCCTCTCGCGCTTCGAGAGCTGCTCGACGAAGCGCTCGAGCTCGCGGCGGAGCAGCGGCTCGCCGCCGGTGATGCGCACCTTCTCCACACCCAGCTCGCAGAACGCGTCGACGATCGCCGACAGTTCGCCGAAGCGCAGGATGTCCGCGCGCGGCAGCCAGCGGTACTCCTCCTCGGGCATGCAGTACGCGCAACGAAGGTTGCAGCGATCGGTCACGGAGATCCGCAGGTTGCGCAGCGGACGGCCGAGGGTGTCGGAGAGGCTCGACATGACCCCCGAGTATGGGCGCGAGCCGCGCGCGGCGGAAGTGTGCGAAAGAGATGTTCGCCGAGCGCGTTGCGCGCCGCGCCGGGCGAATCCGCGCCGGAGTTGACATCGATCAAGGAGCTTCGAGCGCGCGTGGGAGTAACTGAGGGCATGAAGCTGCGAGGAGCGTTCACGCGGACCGCCGGCGCGATGCGCGAGAGCGCTGCGCCGATGCGTCGCGAAGTGCGGCGCCTCCTCGCGCAGCGAACCAAGCTCGGTGAGTCGGAGGTCGAGATGTTCGGCAAGCGCAGCGTGGTTGTTGTGGGGCTGGCGATCGTGGCGACGCTCGGCGGCGCGCTCGCGTGCGCCGGGGGCGGGCTCGAACGCGGCGCGTCGTCGCGACAGCCGGAGACGGCTTCGGCGCCGATCTGCGCGAACCGCGGGCGAGCGCTGTACGTGACCTACTGCGCGGCGTGCCACGGAAACACTGGGCGCGGCGATGGCGCCTCCGCCTACCTGCTCTCCCCGGCGCCGCGGGATTTCGGAAGCGCGAAGTTCCGCCTCGTCTCGACGCTCAACGGAGCGCCGACGGACGAAGACCTTCTCGCGGTGTTGAAGCGCGGCATGCCGGGCTCGGCGATGCCGCCCTGGGAGTGGATGGCGGATTCCGATCTGCGCGGGCTCGTGCAGTACGTGCGCGAACTTGCGATCGCCGGTCGCGCCGACGACTTGCAGCGTCGCGCCGCCGAGGACGACGAGGTGCTCGAGCGCAGCGAAGCGGTCGAGATCGCGGCGCGCGCGATGACGCCCGGCGAGCCGATCCCGGTGCCGCCCGACTGCGGCGGCGACGCGCTCGATCTGCAGCTCGGCCGGCGCTTCTTCCTCGCGAACTGCGCGCAGTGCCACGGCGCCGACGGAACGGGCAAGGGCGGCGAGCCGCAGATCAACGAGGACGGAACCCCCGCGATGCCGCGCGACTTCACGGCGGGAATTCTCAAGGGCGGCGCGTCGCATGAAGCGATCGTGCGGCGCATGACGGCCGGCTTGCCGGGCAGTCCGATGCCGGCGACATCGTTCGAGGATCCGGCGCAGGCGGCGCAGGTCTCCGCCTACGTGCGGAGCCTCATCAAGCCGGGCGTGCAGGAGCGCCTCTCGCAAGAACGCAGAGAGCTCGTCGCGAAACGCATCGCCACGAAGGCGCCGACCGAGCCCGCGGATCCCGCGTGGTCGCAGGCCGAGGCCGAATGGCTGCCGGCGATGCCGCTGTGGTGGCGCGATTCGCGTCTCGAGGGCTGCATCGTTCGCGCGGTTCACGACGGCGAGACGCTGAGCGTGAAGATCTCGTGGGAGGACGCGGCGAAGGATGACGAGCTGCTCGGACAGAACACGTTCACGGATGCGGTGGCGCTGCAGTGGTTCCGCGGGCCGCAGCCGCCGCTGTTCACGATGGGCGAGCCTGGGAAGCCGGTGAACATCTGGCAGTGGCGCGCGGGCTGGGAGCTCGATCTGGAGCGAGTGCGCGAGCTCGCGGCGCGCTATCCGAACATGCCGACGGACGTGTACGGCCACGTCGACGAGCCGAGCGCGCCGCTGTACATGACGGCGCGCGCCGCGGGCAACGCGATGGCGGCGCCGACGCGTGCGAGCGCGGGGGAGATGCTCACCGCGGAAGGCTTCGGCACGCTCGCGCCGCTCGCGGACGCCGATTGGAAGCTCGACGCGCGCGGAAGTTGGGCGAGCGGCTTCTGGGACGTCGTGCTCGCGCGGCCGCTCGTCGCGTGCTGCCCCGGCGAATTGCCGCTCGAACCGGGCGCTTCCGCGTTTCTCGCGGTCGCGCTGTGGGACGGCGCGCGAGAGGACCGCAACGGTCAGAAGTCCGTCACCGTCTGGCACGTGCTGCACCTCGAGAAGTAACGCACAAGGACCCATGCCATGAGCACCAACCGCCGCGAGTTCCTTTCGATGTTCGCGCTCGGCGCTTCCCTGGGCGCAGCGGAGCGGGCGAAGCCCGAGACTTGGTTGTGGCCGTTCGCGGCTGCGGACATTCCCAACCCGCTGTCGGCGTACCCGACGCGCGATTGGGAGAAGGTGTACCGCGATCAGTACGCGTACGACTCGAGCTTCACGTGGGTGTGCTCGCCGAACGACACGCACGCGTGCCGCGTGAAGGCCTACGTGCGCAACGGCGTGATCGTGCGCATGGGCTCGGACTACACGTACCAGAAGTACGCGGATCTCTACGGAAACCACGCGACGGCGAACTGGAATCCGCGGCAGTGCGCGAAGGGCTACACGTTCCACCGCGTGGTGTACGCGCCGTACCGCATCAAGTACCCGATGGTGCGCGCGGGCTGGAAGCAGTGGGCCGACGACGGCTATCCGTACCTCGACGACGCGCGGCGCAAGAAGTACCGCTTCTACGAGCGCGGACAGGACGAGCTCGTGCGCGTGACGTGGGACCAGGCCTACAAGTACATCGCCGGCGCGTATGTCGCGATCGCGCGGCACTACTCCGGCGAAACGGGCATGCAGCGGCTCGCGGAGCAAGGCTACGAGCCCGAGATGATCGCCGAGACGCAGGGCGCGGGGACGCGCTGCCTGAAGTTCCGCGGCGGCATGGGGTTGCTCGGCGTGCTCGGCAAGTACGGCGCATACCGGCTCGCGAACTCGATGGCGCTGCTCGACGCCAACGTGCGCGGCGTCGACGAGCACCACGCGCTCGCCGGGCGGCAGTGGTCGAACTACACGTGGCACGGAGACCAGGCGCCGGGGCATCCGTGGGTGCACGGACTACAGGCGTCGGAGTGCGACTTCAACGACCTGCGCTCGTCCAAGCTGATCATCATGGACGGCAAGAACCTGGTCGAGAACAAGATGACCGACTCGCACTGGTTCATCGAGTGCATGGAGCGCGGCGCGAAGATCGTCGTCATCGCGCCCGAGTACGGCGCGCCGTCGTCGAAGGCCGACTACCACGTCCCGATCCGGCCCAGCACGGATGCGGCGCTGTTCCTCGGCATCACGAAGCTGATGATGGACAAGGGTTGGTACGACCGCGACTTCGTCACGGGCTACACCGACTTCCCGATGCTCGTGCGCACGGACACGGGCAAGCGCCTGCGCGCGAGCGAGGCGATCGCGGACTATCGCTCGACGCTCGCCGCGGACGGACCGAGCCGCAAGCTCCAGGGGCTGACCGCGGAACAGCACGAAAAGCTCGGGGATTTCGTGGTCTGGAACGAGGAGACCGGCGGCGTCGCGGCGGTGACGCGCGACGACATCGGCCGCAAGCTCGCGGCGCGCGGCATCCGCCCGGCGCTCGAGAAGACCGTCGTGCTCCAGCTCGCGGACGGCGCCGAGGTCGAGTGCCGGACGCTGTGGTCGATGTACCAGGTGCACCTCGCCGACTACGACCTCGACACGGTGCACGAGATCACGCACACGCCCAAGGCGCTCATCGAGCAGCTCGCGAAGGACATCGCCACCTTCAAGCCGGTTTCGATCCACCAGGGCGAAGGCATCAACCACTGGTTCCATGCGACCGAGATGAACCGCGCGGCGTACTTGCCGCTGATGCTCACGGGCAACATCGGAAGGCGCGGCGCGGGCTGCCACACGTGGGCGGGCAACTACAAGGCGGCGCTGTTCCAGGGCTCGCCGTGGACCGGGCCCGGCTTCAAGGGCTGGGTGAACGAGGATCCGTTCCATCCGAATCTCGATCCGAGCGCGCACGGCAAAGACATCGTCGCGCACAGCTACACGAAGGACGAAGAGCCGGCGTACTGGAACCACGGCGACCGGCCGCTGATCGTCGAGACGCCGAAGCACGGGCGCGTGTGCCTCACGGGGCAGTCGCACATGCCGACGCCGACGAAGGCGCTCTATTTCTGCAACGTGAACCTCTTCAACAACGCGAAGCATGCCTACGCGATGCTGAGGAACACGAATCCGCGCATCGACATGATCGTCACCGCGGAGATCCAGATGACTTCGAGCGTCGAGTACGCCGACGTCGTGCTGCCGGCGAACTCGTGGGTCGAGTTCGATGGACTGGAGGTCACGGCCTCGTGCTCGAATCCGTTCCTGCAGGTCTGGAAAGGCGGCATCAAGCCGCTCTACGACAGCAAGGACGACCTGACGATCCTCGCCGGCATCGCGAAGGCCCTCGGCGAGCAGCTCGGCGACCGGCGTTTCCACGATTACTTCAAGTTCGAACACGAGGGCAAGCGCTCGATCTACCTGCAGCGCCTGCTCGACACGTGCACGACGACCGCGGGCTACAAGCTCGACGACATCCTGGCCGGCAAGTACGGCGCGCCCGGCGGGGCCTTGATGATGTTCCGCACCTACCCGCGGATTCCGTTCTACGAGCAGGTCGAGCACGACGAGCCGTTCTTCACCGACACCGGCCGCATGAACGCGTACTCGGACATCGACGAGGCGCTGGCGTGCGGCGAGAACTTCATCGTGCACCGCGAAGGGACGGAGGCGACGCCGTACCTGCCGAACGTGATCGTGAGCACGAACCCGTGGGTCAAGCCCGAGGATTACGGCCTGCCGCTCGACTGCGAGCACTGGGACGAGCGCACGATCCGCAACGTGAAGATGGCGTGGCGCGACGCGAAGAGCACCAAGAACTTCCTGTGGGAGAAGGGCTTCCAGTTCCTGCTGCTCACGCCGAAGACGCGCCACCGCGTGCACTCGCAGTGGAGCTCCGTCGACTGGCACGCGATGTACGACTCGAACTTCGGCGCGCCGTGGCGCCTCGACAAGCGTTCACCGGGCGTCAGCGAACACCAGATGCACATCAACCCGCAGGCGGCGCGCGATCTCGGCATCGCCGACGGAGACTACGTGTGGGTGGACGCGAATCCCGCGGACCGTCCGTACTACGGAGCGGACCCCAAAGACCCGTTCTACAAGGTCGCGCGCTGCATGGTGCGCGCCATGTACAACCCGGCCTATCCCTACAACATCGTGATGATGAAGCACGCTCCGTACATCGCGACGGAGAAGAGCGTCAAGGCGCACGAGAGCCGGCCCGACGGACGCGCGCTGAGTGAGGACACGGGATATCAGGCGAATTTCCGCTACGGATCGCACCAGAGCCTCACGCGCAACTGGCACATGCCGATGCACCAGACCGACAGCCTGTTCCACAAGACGAAGGCTGCGACGAAGTACATCTTCGGCGGCGAGGCGGACAACCACGCGGTCAACACCGTGCCCAAGGAGACGCTGGTGCGCGTGACGAAGGCCGAGGACGGCGGGCTCGGCGGCGTCGGTGTGTGGAAGGTCGCGACGCTCGGCTACTCGCCGGGCGCCGAGAGCGACGCGATGAAGCGCTACATCGCCGGCCAGTTCGTGGATCGGAGCTGAGGAGGCCGCCATGCCGAAGAACGAACCCGACGCGACCGATCCGATGGAGCTCTCCGGCGTCACCTTCGACGACCCGACGGGCCAGAGCGTGCCGATCATGGCCGAGTGTTTCGCGGACGAGTTCCTGCGGCTCGGCTGCACGCCGGCGCAGATCCTCGACCTGTTCCGCTCCGAAGAACACCGGCTCGCGAACCTCGCCTGGAAGCAACTGGGCGAGATCGCGATCTACGCCATGGTCCACGACCGTGCGCACCGTTACGCACAAGTTCGCGAAGCTCTGCGCCGTTCGCGCGAAGCACGCGCGCTCCGAAGTGAAGGAGTCTGAAGTCATGGCGACGGTCTACAACTGGCAGCTCGGTCGCGAGATGGACTACCCCTACGAAGGGGCTTGGTCGGAGAAGCAGTTCGCGTTCGTCATCAACACCAACCGCTGCCTCGGATGCCAGACGTGCACGATGGCGTGCAAGTCGACGTGGACGTTCGCGCCGGGGCAGGAGCACATGTGGTGGACGAACGTCGAGACCAAACCCTACGGCGGCTATCCGCGCAACTGGGACGTCAAGCTGCTCGAGCTGCTGCAGAAGTCGAATCCGGACGGCATGAGGTGGTGGCCGACGAACGGCGAAGCGCCGGTCGACGCGCCCTACGGCGAATACGAAGGCCGCACGATCTTCGAAGCCGCGAAGAGCCGCGCCGCGCGGCCCGAGGCCTCCCAACGCGTGCTCGGCTACTTGCCGACCGACGAAGAGTGGGGCACACCGAACCTCTATGAGGACGTGCCCTCCGGCGGCGGCGGCGCGCGGAACGAATGGGTGCGCAAGGACTCCGACGTCTCGCTGCCCACGCACAAGTCGTGGTTCTTCTACCTTGCGCGGCTCTGCAACCACTGCACGTATCCGGCGTGCCTCGCCGCCTGTCCGCGCACGGCGATCTACAAGCGCCCCGAGGACGGCATCGTTCTGATCGACCAGGAGCGCTGCCGCGGATACCGCAAGTGCGTCGAGGCCTGTCCGTACAAGAAGGCGCTCTACCGGCCGACGACGCGCGTCAGCGAGAAGTGCATCGGCTGCTATCCGCGCGTCGAGGGACTCGATCGCGACACGAACGGCGCGCGAACCGAGACGCGCTGCATGTCGGCGTGCATCGGACAGGTGCGCATGCAGGGCCTTGTGAAGACCGAGAAGGACGGCATCTGGACCGAGGATCGTCAGCACCCGCTGTACTACCTCGTGCACGTCGCGAAGGTCGCGCTCCCGCTGTACCCGCAGTTCGGCGCCGAACCGAACGGCTACTACATTCCGCCGCGCTGGGTTCCCAAGCCGTACCTGCACCAGATGTTCGGACCCGGCGTCGACCACGCGATCGACGAGTACCTGGCGCCGAGCCGCGAGCTGCTCGCCGTGCTGCAGCTGTTCCGCCGCGACAGCCGGATCATCTTCCGCTACGAGATCGAGGAAGGTCCGCTCGTCTACGAAGGGGAGATCCACGGCCGCCCGTTCCAGATGCACGACGACACGGTGATCGCTTTTGGAGAGAAGGGCGAGGAGCTCTTCCGCACGAACGTCGAGGAGCCGCTGCACGTGCGGCCGAGCGAGAGGATCAATTGGGTGTAGCGATGCAAAGCGAAGCCGAGGGAAGAGTTGGCGACGATCTGGCGCTGTCGCGGGCGGTGGTCTATCGCTACTTGAGCGACGCGCTGCGCCATCCCCGTCGCGCGACGCTCAGCGAGCGCGAGTGGGCGCCGGCGCTGGAAGTGGCGCTCGAGGAAGCGGGGGAGGCGCCGCTCGCATCGCTCGCGCATGCGTGCTTGTCGCTCGGCGCGGACCGCGAGCGCGTCGAGTCCGACTATGGGCGCATCATCGGCCACACACCTCGCGCGGGCGTGCCGCCGTACGAATCCGAGTGGCTCGGCGCGGCGGGCGATCTGCTGCAGTTCCACCAGATGTCGGACGTCTCGGCGTTCTATTCGGCGTTCGGACTGAAGCTCAACGGCGAGTGCGACGAGCGCGTCGACCACATCGGCATCGAGCTCGCCTTCCTGCAGTTCCTGTGCGCCAAGGAGGCGTGGGCCGCGTCGCGCGGCGACGAGCGGCTCGCGGAATCGGCGCGCGACGCGCAGCGCAGCTTCCTCGGCGAACACGTGGCGCGCTGGACGCCGGCTTTTTGCCGCAAGCTCGGCGCGTGCGGCCGCGAAGGCTTCTACCACGCCCTCGCGGAGTTCACGTCCCGCTGGGTCGCGAACGAATGCACGCGTCTGGGCGTGCCGTGCGGCGATCCGACGCTCGCGCCCGGCGAGACGTCCGTGACGTTGGAGGACACCTGCGTGTCGTGCGCGCACGCCTCGAGCTGTGTTCCCGGCGGCGCTTCATCTTCACCGCTCGAAGAGCTCACGTAACACGAGCTTGCCGCCATGACGCGCCTCGACATCGCTCCGGATCTGGTGGAAGAAGCGGTGTTCCTCGCGCTGCGAGCCGCCGCCGAACGCGGCGATGCACGCGCGGTCGCGTGGCTGGAGGCGCGCGAGCGCATCTACGAACAACCGGACGCGGCGACGCGCGAGCAGGCGTTCCGCGAGCACGCCCTCGAGGCGTTCCGGAGGCTGCACTTCGACGAGCCCCTGCGGCTCGCGCTCGAAGCCTGTCCGTCGGCGGCGCTCGAGCTCGACACGCTGTACGTCCGACGTGCGAGGCGCTCGAAGGACGAGAGCGCGGAGCTGTACTGCGCGACGGACTCCGCTCCGAAGCGCGGCGCGACGCGCGCGGTGCTCGCACTGCGCCCCGAGCGCTTCGCCGACGTCGAGCGGCTCCACCTCTTCGTGAAGCGCGAGTTGCTCTTCGTCGACGACATGCTCGACGAGATCTTCGGCTACGCGCCGGACGCCCTCGACCGCTTGGAGCTCGATCCGGGCCAGCGAGACGTCGTGCGCGAACGCGTGAGCCGCGCTTGGTCGAGCCGCATCGAGGCGCGCGCGCGCGGCGAGCGGCCCGCGACGCGCTTTCACGAGCTCGTCGAACACGCCGAAGCGAGCCTTCGTGCGAATTCGTCGGACCTGGAGCCCGCTGCGGCGCCTGTGTTCGACTCGGCCGGAACGGAAAGCGGCGTGAGGTGAACGATGCAGGTCCGCGCTTGGACGGTTCGATCCGTGACGACTCCGATGGCGTTGGAGCTTCGCGAGGAAGCGCCGGGCCCGGGTGAAGTGCTCATCCGCGTCGCCGGTTGCGGCGTGTGCCACACGGACCTCGGCTTCATCTACGACAGCGTTCCGACGCGCCATCCGCTGCCGCTGACCCTGGGCCACGAGATCGCGGGCCGCGTCGTGGCGGCCGGCCCCGGCGCCGAAGCCTGGTCGGGGCGCGAGGTCATCGTTCCCGCCGTGATTCCCTGCGGCGAATGCGGCGCCTGCCGCGCCGGCCGCAGCTCGATCTGTCCAGCGCAGATCTTCCCGGGCAACGACGTGCACGGCGGCTTCGCAACGCACGTTCGCGTGCCGTCGCGCGGCCTGTGCCGCGTGCCCGCGCTCGACGACCCGCTCGTCAATCCACAGGGCCTCGATCTCGCGACGCTCTCGGTGATCGCCGACGCGGTGACCACGCCGTACCAGGCGGTCGAGCGCAGCGCCTTGGCGCGCGGCGATGTCGCCGTGTTCGTCGGCGTCGGCGGCGTCGGAGGCTTCGGGGTGCAGATCGCGGCCGCGCGCGGAGCCCACGTCGTCGCGATCGACGTGGACCCGCTCAAGCTGGCCGCGATGGGCGAGCACGGCGCCGAACTCACGCTGCGCGCCGATCAACTCGACTTCAAGGCGCTCAAGAAGCAAGTCAACGCCTTCGCCGCCGCGCGCGCGTGTCCGAGCTGGCGCGTGCGCATCTTCGAAACCTCCGGGACGCCGCAGGGCCAGGAGACGGCCTTCGGACTGCTCGGACCCGGCGGCCTGCTGTCGGTCGTCGGCTACACGCCGCAGAAGATCAGCCTGCGCCTGTCGAACCTGATGGCGCTCGACGCCGTGGCGCAAGGCAACTGGGGTTGCGCGCCGGAGCTCTATCCCGCGGTGCTCGAGCTCGTGCTCGAGGGCGGCGTGCGCGTGGCGCCGTTCATCGAGCGACGCCCGCTTTCCACGATCAATCGAACCTTCGAAGAGCTCCACGCGCACCGCATCTCGCGGCGCGTGGTGCTGATCCCCGAGGACTAACCATGGACTTCGTCGCTCACGACCTCGATCGGCGTTCGGACGACGGCGGACGCGTCCGCTACGAGCAAGTTGCGCTTCGCAGCCCGGCGGGCGACGCCGTCCCCGGACTGCACTGGGTGCGCATCACGCTCGACAATCCGTCGCAGCTCAATTCCTACACGACCGAGATGGTCAAGGACGTGATCCTCGGCTTCCGGCGCGCGTCGAACGACCGCGCGTGCGTGGCCGTGGTGTTCACCGGCGCCGGAGAACGCGCGTTCTGCACCGGCGGCAACACCGCGCAGTACGCCGAGTACTACGCGGGCCGGCCCGAGGAGTACCGCCAGTACATGCGGCTCTTCAACGACATGGTCAGCGCGATTCTGTTGTGCGACAAGCCGGTCGTCTGCCGCGTCAACGGCCTGCGCATCGCCGGCGGCCAGGAGATCGGCATGGCGTGCGACTTCACGCTCGCGAGCGATCTCGCGTTCTTCGGGCAAGCGGGGCCTCGGCACGGCTCGGCGCCCGACGGAGGAAGCACGGACTTCCTCCCGCTGTTCGTCGGAATGGAGCACGCGATGCAGAGCTGCACGTTGTGCGAGCCGTGGAGCGCTCACAAGGCGCTGCGGCTCGGACTGGTGACGAGCATCGCGCCCGCGCTCGTCGTCGACGGCAAGTTCGTCGCGAACCCGCTGGTGGTGACCGAGCGCTGGACCGACGAGTTCGGCCGCGTCGTGCACGGAGAGGCAAAGGACGGCGACGAGAAGGCCGCGGGCAAGGCGTTGCTCGCGCGCGGGCGCGTCGATCTCTCGCGGCTCGACGCGGACGTCGAGACGCTGCTCTTCAAACTCGCGAGCACGATGCCGGGCTGCCTGTCGAAGACGCTCGAGAGCGTTCGCAAGCACAAGCTCGAGCACTGGGACCGCAACAAGGAATCCAACCGCGCGTGGCTCGCGCTCAACATGATGAACGAGGGCCGCGCCGGGTTCCGCGCGTTCCACGAAGGCGGGCGCGCGTGCCGCGAGGCGGATTTCCTGCTGTTGCGCCGGCGTTTGGCCGAGGGCGCGCCGTGGGGCGACGAGCTGATCGACGAAGTCCTCGCGAAAGCGCGCGGTTGCGCGGCGAGCGCTCACTAGGAGGTTCGAATCATGGGCCAGAGCGCGACGACGTCCTCGGTGAAGCTGGAAGTGCTCGACGACGGCGCGTTCTGGCGCGTGGCGCTCGCGACGCCGAAGTCGAACATCCTCGATGCGGCGAAGATCGCCGAGCTCCAGCGCGTATTCGAGCGCGCTCGCGGCGACGCGGCGCTCAAGGGCCTCGTGATCGAGGGCGAGGGGCCGCACTTCTCGTTCGGCGCGAGCATCGCCGAGCACTTGCCCGTGCATTGCCGCGCGATGCTGGCGAGCTTGCACGCGATGACGAAGGCGCTGCTCGCGAGCGACGTAGTGTGCGTCGCCGCCGTGCGGGGGCAGTGCCTCGGCGCCGGGCTCGAACTCGTGGCGCTGTGCCAGCGCGTGTTCGTCGCCGAGGACGCGAAGCTCGGCCAGCCGGAAATCGTGCTCGGCGTCTTCGCGCCCGTTGCGTCGGTCGCGCTGCCCGAGCGCATCGGCCGGCCCGCGGCCGAGGACCTTCTGCTCACAGGACGGACGCTGAACGCCGCCGAAGCGCTCGCATGCGGCCTCGCGGACGCCGTCGCCGCCGATCCCGGCGGCGCCGCGGTGCACTGGTTGCGCCAGAACTTCGCGCTCAAGTCGAGCTCGAGCTTGCGCTTCGCCGTCCGCGCGGCGCGCGCGGGTTTCGTCGAGCGATACGGCCGCGAGCTCGAGCGCCTCGAGCGCCTCTACCTCGACGAGTTGATGCGCACGCACGACGCCGTCGAAGGCTTGACGGCCTTCCTCGAGAAGCGCGCGCCGAATTGGAGCGGATCATGAGCTCCCCCCGTATCCAGGCGTTGGTCGAGCAGGCCGAGGAGCTCTACCGCGACACGCGCTTCGACTACGTTCGCAAGTGGAAGGAGCGCCGCGGCGGGCTCGCGATCGGCTTCCTGCCGATCTGGGTTCCGCGCGAGCTGCTCCACGCGCAGGGTTGTCTGCCCGTGGGCGTGATGGGCGGCGGCGAAGACGTCGAGATCATCAAGGGCGACGCCTTCTACCAGTCCTACATCTGCCACCTGCCACGCAGCACGATCGAGCTCGCGCTGAACGGTTCGCTCGACGTGCTCGACGGGATGCTCTTCCCGGCGATCTGCGACGTGATCCGCAACTTGTCCGGCATCTGGAAGCTGCGCTTTCCCGAGCGGCTCTCGTACTACCTGGACGTGCCGCAGGATTTCGACGCGGAGATCGGCGGCGCGTTCCTGCGCCGCGAGCTCGAGGAACTCTCCGAGTCGCTCACGCAACGCGGCGCGCGTCCACTCGACGCGGAATCGCTGCGGCGCTCGTTGGCGGCCTACAACGCGAACCGGGCGCGAATCCAGGCTCTCTACGAGCTTCGTCGCAGCGAGCCGTGGAAGGTTCCGACGTGGGAGCTCTACACGTTGCAGCGCGCGGGCCTCGTGCTCGAGGTGGAGGAGCACGACGCGCTGCTCGACGATTACCTGGAAGCGGTTGAAGCCGACACTTCGCGCCGGCCGCTCGACCAAGCGCGCGTCGTGCTCACCGGCTCCTTCTGCGAGCAGCCGCCGCTCGGACTGATCAAGACGCTCGAACGCGCGGGCTGCTACATCGTCGACGACGATTTCGTGCAGGTGGGGCGCTGGTTCAAGCACGCGACGCCGCTCACGGGAGATCCGCTCGACAACCTGGTCAACGCGTTCCTGAGCGATTCGATCGAGAGCCCGACGCGCTACGAGGACTCCGACTTCAAGGGTCAGGAGCTCGTGCGGCGGGTCGAAGCCGCGCGCGCCGAGGGCGTGCTGTTCTGCGCGCCGAGTTTCTGCGATCCGGCGCTGCTCGATCAGCCCATGGCGGTGCGCGCCATCGAGGAACGCTCGGTTCCCTGGACGGCCTTCAAATACTCCGAGAACGGCGGCCAGTTCCAGGTGATCCGCGAGCAAGCGGGCACGTTCGCGGACTCGATCAAACTCTTCTCGGAAGCGGGGACCCCATGAGCACGACCGCGCTGAAGGACCGCAGCCAGGAGCGGCAGAAGCTGATGATCGCCGAGCACTTCCGGCGCCTCGCGCGCAGCGCCGAGAGCGGCGAGAAGTGCGTCTACACCTTCGTTCCGGGCAATCTGACCGAGCTGGTGCGCAACTTCGACTTGCTGCCGGTGCTGCCCGAGATCAACGCGCTGCAGTCGGGCATGCGCGGCAAGTCGCGCGAGTACATCGGGCTCGCGGAGAAGCTCGGGCACTCCGAGGACGTCTGCACCTACGTGAAGTGCGACATCGGGATGATGAAGTCGGGCAATGTCGGACCGACCGGCGAGCGCCTGCCGAACCCCGACCTGCTGCTGCTCTCGTACACCGGCTGCTTCACGTTCTTGAAGTGGTTCGAGCTGCTGCGCCAGGAGTACCGCTCGCCGACGGTGATGCTGCACGTGCCGTATCAAGCCGACGGGCAGATCACCGCGTCGCAGCGCACCTACGTCGTCGAGCAACTGAAGAAGAAGGTCATTCCGGCGCTCGAGCGCGTCTCGGGCAAGAAGTTCGACATCGACAAGCTCCGCGAGCAGCTTCGGCTCTCGGCGCGGGCTGAAGACGATCTCGTGTGGGTGCTCCGCTCCGCGCGCCATCGGCCTTCGCCCATCGACGCGTATTTCGGCGGCGTGTACTACCTCGGGCCGATCTTCAGCGCCTTCCGCGGAACGCAGGACGCGTGCGACTACTACCGCGAGCTGCGCGAGGAAGTGCAGGAGCGCCTCGACCTCGGGCTCGGCCCGGTGACACCCGACGGGCCGCTCGAACGCGAGCGCTTCCGCGTCGTGGTCGAAGGCCCGCCGAATTGGACCAGTTTCCGCGAGTTCTGGAAGATGTTCGCCGACGAAGGCGCGGTGGTGGTCGCGTCGACGTACACGAAGGTCGGCGGAACTTACGACTTCGGCTTCCGGCACGACCCCGACCGACCGCTCGAGTCGCTCGCCGAGTACTGCCTCGGCTGCTACACGAACCTGAATCTGCCCACGCGCGTCGACGTGCTGTGCCAGTACATGGACGAGTACGCGGCGGACGGGCTGCTCGTGCACTCGGTGAAGAGCTGCAACAGCTTCAGCGCCGGGCAACTCGCGATGCTGAACGAGGTCGAGCGCCGCACCGGCAAGCCGGTGGGCTTCCTCGAGAGCGATCTGGTCGACCCGCGCTATTTCTCCGCGGCGAACATCAAGAACCGCCTCGAGTCGTACTTCCAGATGGTGGAGCAGAAGCGCGCGGCGGCGGGGGCGGCGGCGGGTTCCGTGGGGAGCGCGCCATGAGGTACTCCGTCGGCATCGATCTCGGCTCGACGACGACGAAGGCCGTCGTGCTCGACGAGCAGGCGCGCGTGCTCGGGCGCGGCATCACGAACAGCCGGAGCAACTACAAGGTGGCGTGCGACGTCGCGCTCGGCGAGGCGCTGAACCGCGCGCGCTTCGGATTGATCGACTCGGAGCTCGCGCGCGGCGGAATCGGCCCCGAACAGCGCCGGGCGTGGCTCGCCGACTTCGACCGCCACTTCCGCGAGCGTCAGTACCTCCTGCAGCTCGACCGGCTCGGCGTCGCGCTCGACCGCCACGCTCGCGAAGAGCGCGATGCCTCGGTGGTGCGGCCGCTCATCGCGGAGGTCGTCGAACGCATGCGCTCGGAGGCCTGCAAACTGTTCGACGCCGGCGCGAACCGCAAGAGCGACTTCTTCCGCGACCTCGCGGGCAGCCGCTACTTGCCGATCGCCGAAGCCCTCTCCGACGAGCGCGGCGGGCGCTTCGACCGCATCGCGGGGTTGTTCGACAAGTCGATCCTCGAGGTCGAGAACGCCGCGGACGACGGCGATCTGTTCGCGACCCTCGCGCGCGCGGCGCTCGCGAGCAGCACGGCGCCGGCGCCCGAGCTCCGCGCCGCGGTCGAGCGCGCGGCGAACGTGAGCTTGGAACAGGCGAGTTGCGTCGGAACCGGCTACGGCCGCGCGACGCTGCCGTTCCCGAAGGAGTGGATCCGCTCGGAGATCCTGTGCCACGGCCTCGGCGCGCACGCGATGTTCCCCGGCACGCGCACGGTGCTCGACATCGGCGGTCAGGACACGAAGGCGATCCAGGTCGACGCGCAGGGCATCGTGACGTCCTTCCAGATGAACGATCGCTGCGCCGCGGGTTGTGGGCGCTACCTCGGCTACATCGCCGACGAAATGAACCTCGGTTTGCACGAGCTCGGCCCGCTGGCCTGCAAGTCGCGGCGCCAAGTGAAGATCAACTCGACGTGCACGGTGTTCGCCGGCGCGGAGCTGCGCGAGCGGCTGTCGCTCGGCGAGAAGCGCGAGGACATCCTCGCCGGTCTCCACCGCGCGATCGTGCTGCGCGCGATGAGCCTGCTCGCGCGCTCCGGCGGCGTGCATTCGGAGTTCACCTTCACGGGCGGCGTGGCGCGCAATGCCGCCGCCGTGGCGGCGCTCGAGAAGCTGATCCTCGAGAACTACGGCGAGCTGCGCATCAACATCTCGCCCGAGTCGATCTTCACCGGCGCGCTCGGCGCGGCGCTCTTCGCGCACCGCGAAGCGGGCAAGTCGCGGGCGACGGACGGCGCGGCGGCGCACACGAGGGCCTGAAGCCATGGAACTTCCCGACACACTGAACGTCGTCGGCGTCGACGTCGGATCCTCGACGGCGAAGCTCGTTCTGATGCGCGAGAGCGCTCACGAGGCGCCCGTTCTTGTCGCGCGCAAGCTCGAACGCTTGCGGCGCCGCGATCCGCGCAAGCTCGTCGACGACCTCTTCGACGAGCTGGTCGCCCAGTCCGGCCTGCGCCGCGACCAACTCACGTATGTCGCGACCACCGGCGAGGGCGAGTGCGCTTCGTTCCGCACGGGGCACTTCTACGGCATGACCGCGCATGCCCGCGGAGCGCTGTTCGCGGATCCGGACGCGCGCGCAGTCATCGACATCGGCGCGCTGCACACACGCGCCGTGCTCATCGACGCGCGCGGCAAGGTGCTCGGATCGCGCATGACGAGCCAGTGCGCGTCGGGATCGGGGCAGTTTCTCGAGAACATCTGCCGTTACCTCGGGATCACGCTCGAGGAGATCGGTCCGCTCTCGCTGCAGGCCACCAAGCCCGAGGCGTGCTCGTCGATCTGCGCCGTGCTCGCGGAAACGGACGTGATCAACATGGTCTCGCGCGGCATCGCGGCGCCCGACATCATCAAGGGCATCCACCAGTCGATGGCGGGGCGCTACGTGAAGCTGCTCACGTCGCTCGGCGCGCAAGGCGTCGTGCTGATCACCGGCGGCCTCGCGGGAGATGTCGGACTCGTCGCGGCGCTGCGCGAAGCGGCGCAGGAGTCGAAGAAGGCGCTCGAACTGCGAACGCACGAAACTTCTCCGTTCGCGGGCGCGATCGGCGCGGCGCTCTGGGGCGCCTACCGTGCGCGCAAGCTCGCGCGGCTCGGCGTGAGCTTGCAGGAGAGCTCGGAATGACGCTCGAAGCGTTGCTCTCGCTCCGCGGCCGCACGGCCCTGGTCGTCGGCGGAGGAGGCGGCATCGGGGCGGCGATCGTCGCGCGGCTGGCGGACGCCGGGGCGCGCGTGGTGAGCGTCGACCGGCCTGGTGCGGCGCAGCCGAGCGCGGCCCGCTGTTTCGAGTGCGACGTTTCGAGTTCCGCCCAAGTGCGTGGGCTGTTCGAGCGCTTGAAGGTCGAGGGGCTGGCGCCGGACCTGCTCGTGCACAGCGCCGGCATCGTGCGCGACCGCGTGCTGTGGAAGCTGGGCGACGACGACTGGCGCGACGTGCTCGCGGTCAACTTGGACTCGGCCTTCTATCTGCTGCGCGCCGCACTGCCCGCGATGCGCGAGCGCGGCGCCGGCGCGGTGGTGCTCGTCGCGTCGATCAACGGCGAGCGCGGCAAAGTCGGCCAGTCCAACTACTGCGCGAGCAAGGCCGGCCTGATCGGCCTCGCGCGGACGGCGGCGCGCGAGGTGGGGCGCTTCGGAATCCGGGTCAACGTCGTGGCGCCCGGGCTCGTGCGCACAGCGATGACGCAGAAGCTCCCGCCCGAAGTGCTCGAGGCCGCGCGCGCCGAGGCGGTGCTCGGCCAGACGTGCGAACCGGACGACATCGCGAACGCGGTGTTGTTCCTCGGCTCCGATCTCGCGGCGCGGATCACCGGGCAGGTGCTGCGGGTCGACGGCGGACAACTCATCGCCTGAGGAGGCTTCGATGGACAGGACCTTGGAACAGAACGAGCGGATCGTCGTGCGGCGGCTGCGGCCCGACGACTTGGCGCGCGTCGTGGCGCTCGATGCGAAGATCGTGGGCCGCGAACGCTCGAAGTACTTCGAAAGCGTGCTGCAGCGCAATCTGCGCGACACCGGCGTGCAGGTCTCGCTCGCGGCGGAGCAGCAGGGCCTGTTCCTCGGCTACTTGCTCGCGCGCGCCTGGTACGGCGAGTTCGGAACCGTCGAGCCCTACGCGGTGCTCGAAGCGCTCGGCGTGCACCCGGATTTCAAGGGGCTCGGGGTCGGTCGCGCGCTGCTCGAGCAGTTGGTCGTGAACTTGAACGGCCTCGGTCTCACGCACCTGCGCACCGAAGTCGAGTGGAGCGATCAGGAGCTGGCGCACTTCTTCCAGCGCGCGGGCTTCACGCCGGCGCCGCGGCTGTGTCTGGACCTCGCGTGGCCGGCGCACGACCCCCGTACGAAACTCTCGCCGCGCTGACACGCGGCGCCGCGACGACGAGGCGCCGCTCGAGCCGAGCGCGAAGCAGCGTCTCGCGAACCGACAGGAACTTCATGGTGAATGTGAAACGATCAACTGACGACACGTGGACGGCGCCGCGGCTCATCCAAGGCGGCATGGGCGCAGGGGTTTCGAATTGGCGGCTCGCGCGCGCCGTCTCCGCGGCGGGGCAGCTCGGCGTCGTCTCGGGAACGGCGATCAACACGGTGCTCGTGCGCCGGCTCCAGGACGGAGATCCCGAGGGCGACATGCGGCGCGCGCTCGCGCACTTCCCCGACGAGCGTTTCGCAGCGGAGGTCGTGTCGCGCTTCTTCGTTCCGGGCGGCCGCGATCCGAAGCGCCCTTACGCCTACTGCGGCGTTTCGTCGCTGCGCTCGAGCGTCGACTCGCAGCGGCTCAGCGTCGTCGGCGCGTTCGTCGAAGTTTGGCTTGCGAAGGAGGGCCGCCGCGGCGAGGTCGGCATCAACTTCCTCGAGAAGCTCCAGCTCTCCAACCTCCCGGCGATGTACGGCGCGATGCTCGCGGGCGTGGATTACGTGCTCGTCGGCGCCGGCGTGCCGCGCGACGTGCCCGCCGCGCTCGAGCGCTTCGTGGAACACGCGGAAGCCGCGTGCCGCGTCGCGCTCGACGAGGACTTGTCCAGCGGCCCGCCGCCGATGGTTTCGTTTGCGCCGCGCGAGGTGTTCCCCGAGCTCGTCGCGCCGCCGCTGCGGCGTCCGCGCTTCCTCGCCATCGTCGCGTCGGCTTCGCTCGCCGAGTACTTGGCTCGCCACGTGAGCGGACGCATCGACGGCTTCGTCGTCGAGGGTCCAACCGCCGGAGGCCACAACGCGCCTCCGCGCGGCGCGCTCCGTTTGAACGCGCGCGGCGAACCGATCTATTCCGACCGTGACCTTCCCGACGCCTCCGCGCTGCGCAAGCTGGGGCTGCCGTTCTGGTTCGCGGGCTCGTGGGATTCGCGCGAAGCCCTGCGCCGCGCGCTGGAGCTCGGCGCCAGCGGCGTGCAAGTCGGAACCGCCTTCGCGCTGTGCGAGGAATCCGGCCTCGCGCCCGCACTTCGCAGCGCGCTGATCGAGAGGTGGGTGCGCGGCGCCGCGCGCGAGAGCGAGCGCGTCTTCACCGATCCGTTCGCCTCGCCGACGCAGTTTCCGTTCAAGGTCGCCGCGCTCGCGGGCAGCTTGTCCGAGCCCGAGGTCTACGCGGCGCGCGAGCGTGTGTGCGATCTCGGCTACCTGCGCTCCGTGGCGCGGCGCGAGGACGGCCGCCTTGTCTACCGCTGTCCCGCCGAGCCGGTCGACGACTACGTGCGCAAAGGCGGCGCGGAGAAGGACACGCTCGGCCGCAAGTGTCTGTGCAACGCGCTGCTCGCGAACGTCGGGCTAGCGCAGGTGCGCGCGAGCGGCGCCGTCGAGCCGCCGCTGCTCACCGCGGGCGACGGGATTCTGTCGGCGCACAAGCTCTTCGACGACGGCGCGAACCAGCTGCACGCGGCCGACGTTGTGCTGCAACTCGTGGGCGAGTAGCGCACGAGCTTGCGGACGCGCCTCGCCTCTCCTTGGAGTGCTCTACTTGGCGTGCCGGGGACCGCAGGCGTGCGCGCGGGTCGCGCCGACGCGCGCGGTTCCGCAGGGAACGCCGAGTTCCTTTGCCAGCTCGTTCGCCATCGCGACCAGCCTCGAGGCGCCGTCGGGGCCGAGCTCGTCTCGCTCCACGCGCTCGAAGGCCGCGAGCGCCTGGCGCCGATCCTCGTCGCGCAGCACCGACTCCGCCATCGGGAACAGCACGCCGTCTTCCTTCGCGATGTGGTCGCGCAGCAGCTCGACGTAGTCGAACGCCGCCGCGATGAAGCTCGACACCGACTCGCGGTTCGTCTCCGCGTCGCGCAAGCTCGCGCGCATCTTCGCGATCTCGCTGCGGCCGATTTCGTGCTCGTTCAACATCACCGCGATGGGTCCGACGTTGCGCGGGACGCCGCGCGAAGCCATGAGCGGGAACAAATGCAGCTCCTCCTTGCCGTGGTGCAGGCGATCGGCGAATTCGACGAGGAACTGCACGGCCGTGTTCGCCGCGTGCGTCGCCACCCTTCCGCTGGCCCGCGCCTCCAACGCGATTTTCTCGAGGCAGTCGAGCACCTGCTCGATGACGCGGTGTTCGCCGGACAGGATCTCGGTCGGTTGCATGACGGGCGCTCCCTTGTTCGGGCGGGCGCAGGGTGCGCCCACGACAGCCGCCATGGTGCTCGCAGTCCGCGCAGCGGTCCTTGACCGCCGTCAAGTTCGCCGCGCCGTCAAGCTCACTCCTCGATCTGGTCCGCGATGCCGATCAGCACCCTGGGTTCGAGCACCACCACCGACTTGGCCCGGCTCTCGATCACGCCCGTGTCGTGCCAGCGCCGCAAGAGCCGCGACAGCGTCTCGGGCGTGATCGCGAGGTGCGCGGCGAGGTCCTTCTTCGCCATCGGCAGCTCGATCTCGGCCTGGCCCGAAGCCGAGCGCGTCGGCAGGCGCAGGAGGTAGTGCGCGAGGCGCGCCGGTGCGCTCGCGATCGAGAGTTCCTCGACGCGCTCGGCGAGTTTCAGCAACCACATGCACAGCGAGCTCACCATCGCCACCGACACGCCGGGCTCGTCGCGCAGCATCGCGACGAAGGTCTGGCCGCCGATTTCGAGCACGCGCGTCGGCGTGAGGGCGCGCGCGTGCGCCGGATAGCGGCCCATCGAGAGCAGCGCGGCCTCGGCGAAGCTCTGGCCGGCGTGCAGGTGGTGCAGCACCTGCTCGTGGCCGTCGGCGGCGACGCGGTAGACGCGGATGCGGCCCTCGACGACGGCGAAGAACGCGCGCGCCGGCTCGCCCTCGCCGAACAGCGCTTGCTCCGCTTCGAGCGTGCGTTCGACCGTGTTGGCGGCGATGCGCTCGACAAGCTCGCTCGAGAGCGCGCGAAAGTGCGGCAGGCGGGCGAGGAACAACTGACGCGCCTTGAGGTCCATGGGACGCGCATCCCAACACTCGATCGCACGCGTAGCAACAGCGCGCGGAGCTTCGAAGCGCGAACGGGGAGCGGACCTGGGAGCGCCGAGCGGATCGTGAGTCGAAGCGCGCCCTCGTGCCGCTCAACCCGAGCGGGCGGCGCGCCGCGCGGCGAGCAATCCGAGCATTCCGGCGCGCGGCGCCGAGGCCGGGCGCAACTCCGGGGCGTCGGCGCCGACGAGCTGCCGCGCGAGCTCGCGCACCGTGCAGCGCGCGAAGAACTCGACGAGCGGCACCTGGTGGCCGGTGTGGCGGCCGACGGCGGCGATGAACTCGAGCGCGAGCAGCGACGTGCCGCCGATCTCGAAGAAGCGGTCCGTCGGACCGGCGCTCGGATTGCGCAGCACGCTCCGAAGCAACTCGAGCAGTTTGCGCTCGAGCTCGAGCGTCCGCGCGAGATCGCCGGCGTTCGAGGCGTAGCCGCGATGGGAAGGCGCCTTCGATTCGGCGGCGGCCACGATCTGCCCGGGAACTCCGATCACGGTCACGTCGGCGGGAACGCTCGTGGCGACGAGCGTGTTCGCGGCGACGGTCGTGCGCGCGCCGATGCGCGCGTCGGGCAGGACGGAAGCGTTCGAGCCGATGTAGGCGCCGTCCTCGAGCACCACGCGCGCGTTGAGCACGGCCCCCGACGCCACGACGCAGCCTTCGCCGACGCTCGCGTCGTGACCGACGACGGCGCGCATGAACACGACCGAGTCGCGGCCCAGGCGCGTGCCGGTCGAGAGGATCGCTTGCTCGTAGACGAGGGCGCCTGGGGCGACGTCGCACTCGGACGCGTCGACGCCGGGGTGGACGAGCGAGGCCAGCGGGACACCGCTGGCGAGGATGCGCTGGCGCACCGCGGCGCGGCCCGCGGTCGTGCGTGCGACGAGGTTCACCGCTTCGGCGCCCGCGCCCGCGTCGTGGAGCTTGTCGATGGTGCCGGCGATGGGCACGCCGAGCAGCGCGGCGCCGTGCTTTTCCGGCATGTCGTCGAGCAGCACCAGTCGCTCCCAGCGGCCCGTGCCAGCGTTGACGCGTTGCGCAAGCCGCACGCCTTCGGCATTGCCGGCGCCGCACAGGTAGAGCGTGCTCACGGCCGCGCCTCCTGCGGCGCGCGGATCCGCTCGGCGCTTCCGCTCATCCAGTCGCGGCACGTCTGGCAGCGCGCCGGCAACTCGGAGAAGCGGTGCTGCAGGTGCAGCTCGCGGTAGCCGCCGAGCTTCGCCCACAGCTCGACGAGCGAACTCTGCCACACGTTGCCGACGCCTTCGTCGCCTTCGGTGTCACCGGGACAGCGCGGCACGCGGCCGTCCCAGAACACGTGCATCATCGTCACGGCCCAGGGACACGCGATGCGTTCGTCGTCCGGCACGCACAGGTGCGTCGCGAGCCGTCCGCCCCAGCTCAGTTTGTGGCGCGCCTTGACCGTCGCGCCGCGCGCGAGCCAGTGATCGCGGAACGGCTCGAGCTCGCCCTCGTTCTCGTCCATCGCGATGAACTGCACCATGACGTCCGGGCCGCGCTCGCGCCCGCGACGCTGCGCGAGCAAGTGCTCGACGTTGGCGTACACGACGTCGCGCTCGCCGCCGATGCGGATCCGCGCATAGGTTTCGGCGTGAAAGCCATCGAGCCCGATCACGATCTGGCTCAGGTCCGCGTCGAGCAGTCGATCCGCGATCGGCGCGCTCAGCAACATGCCGTTCGTGTTGACGCACAACTGCTGCAACCCGACGGACTTCCCGTAGCGCAAGCACTCGAGAAGCAGTTCGGGCTGGAGCAACGGCTCGCCGCAGAAGGAGAACCAAACCTGCGTCGCGGGCGCGACCGCGGCGATCTCGTCGGCGCAGCGCTGCCAGAGCGGGAACGGGAGCACGCCCTTCGGCCGCTTCATTCCCGGGTGGTGGCACATCGCGCAGCGCAAGTTGCAGTCCGCGCACAGCTCCACGGCGAAGCGCGTGGGAAAAGCGCGGCGGTCGAGCGTCTTGGCCAGGTTCTGAAGGTCGGGCTTCGAGATCATCGCAGTGCCTTGGGTGCGCGCACAGCCGGCAACGTGAAGGAGTTGTCCCTCTCAACGCTACTCGCGTGTCGAAGCGCGGGTCGTCCGGATTGGTGCGCAGCCCGATGCGCGCTTGATCGCAGTCAAGTTCGCGCGTGCGCTCCATTGCGTAGCCGTCGCATCGTGCCGTGTGGACCTCGACGCGCGCACTTCTACGGACACACGAAGAACTGGATCGCGTCCGTGCGGTTGGTCTGGAAGCTCGCGAGCGGGTCGCGGCTCCAGAACTGCGCCCACACGGGTTGGCCGGGTGTCTGCAGCACGGGGTTCGCGCCGCTCGCGATGTAGGCGTTGAAATCGAAGGCGAACACGCCCGTGCACGGCGTTGTGCCGCTCGAGCCCGAGTTCAGCAAGCTCGTGCGGATCGTCGGCGACTTCACGCACAGCCAGCCGCCTTGGTACGGCGTGAGCTTCGCGCCGGTGACGCTGTAGAAGAGGAGCCCCGCCTTGTTGTCGAGCACTTGCGTCGCGCTCACGACGAAGCCCGAGCCCGCGCTCGCGCTCGGCGCCCCGCTCGAGCCGATCGCCGGCGTGCAACCCGACGAGTTCACCTTCGCCGTGCAGTACACCTGCGGCTCGCCCGCGCACGGCGCCGCGACGAAGCTGCGCGTCGCGGACACGCCGGTGTTGCCGTAGGCGTCGCTCGAGCGCACGCGGTAGTCGATCGCGCCGACCTCCCAACCCGGGATCTCGCCGCGGAACACCTGCCCGCCGCTGAAGGTCATCGGCGCCGAGACGAACGGCCCGCCCGCGACGCTGTACTCGAGCGTCGTGGCGTTGAACGCCGTCACGTACCAGGCCGCGTTGTCGAACACGTGGGCGCGAACCGCGGTCGGCGCCGGCCCCGCGTTGCGCGCGGGCGCCTGCTCGATCGCCGTCACGCGCGGTGCGTGCACGTCGGGCGCGTTCGAGACGTTGACGAGGTGCGTCTCGGGGTCGTCGAAGTCGTTCGCGAACCACAGGTCGTAGTCGCCGTCGAGGTCGGTGTCGGCCGCGTCGACGCCCATCGCGTTCGCGACGAACGCCGGCAGCACGGTGCTCGTGATCGAGAGCGAGCTCGCGCCCGCGCCCAGGCCGTCGTTGCGGAAGATCTCTTCGACCGACGCGCGCGCCGCGATCACCACATCGAGCCAGCCGTTGTTGTCGTAGTCGATGTAGTCGGGCTCGTCGTGGCGGATGCACGAGTTCGCGACCATCGCAGGCGCGCCGAAGAAGGCCGCGCCGTCGTTCAACGCGACGACGTTGCAGGTGCCGTTCCAATTCGTGCCGTGCAGGTCGAGGTCGCCGTCGTTGTCGAGGTCGCCGAACTCCTGCTCGTAGCTGCCGAGCATCGGCGCCCAGTCCGCGACGCCGAAGGAGGCCGTGCTCATGTCGCGGAAGCCGAGCGCGCCGCCGTTCTCGACGCTGCGGTTGCGGATGATCCGCGCTTCGTCGTTCTTCTCGCCGAGCAGGAAGTCGACATCGAAGTCGCCGTCGAAGTCGCCGCCGTCGACCGACACCGAGACGTTCGCGATGTCGCACTCCGCGCCGCTCGTATCGGCCGTGCGCTGGCGCTGCACGCCTTCGCACCACAGGCCCGGCGATCCCGGAGCGATGTCCGAGCCCGTGAGCTGGAAGCCGCTCGGATTGAACTCCTCGAAGAAGCCCGCGCCGTCGTTGAGAAAGATGCGCGTGGGCGATTTGCCGAGCGACAGGCTCCCGTAGGTGGCCTGCACGAGGTCGGGGTGGCCGTCGCTGTCGACGTCGAAGAACACGCTGTCGCACGACCAGTCGATGTAGCCGCCGCCCGCGAGCGCCAGCGACGCCGCCACGGACGAGTGCGTGCTCGTGCCGTTGTTCTGCCCGACGTCGAGGTAGCGCGTCGACGTCTGGTCCTGGAAGAAGCCCTCCGTGCCGCCCTGCGCCCCGCCCATGTTGACGACGAAGCGGCAGCTCTGGTTCGAGATGCCCGAGGTGTTCGCCACGAAGAGGTCGATGTCGCCATCCGCGTCGAGGTCCACGAAGTCGATGTCGCGGCTGCCGTCGAGCACCGCCGGGTAGCGCGCCGCCGTCTCGTCCAGGAACCAACCGGCCGTCCCGCCCTGCGCGAAACCCTGGTTGACCCACAGGCGGTTCTGCTGCACGCCGAACTCGCCGCCGTTGGCCCACAGCGCGTCGTGGTCCCCGTCGCCGTCGATGTCGAACAACTCGACGTTCTCCGTGAAGCCGCTCGCGCCGGCGGGGGTCTGCGGCGTGCGGACCGTGTCGACCTGGAACGACTGAGCGGCGGCCGGCGCGGCGAGCGCGACGAGGGGCCACGTGAGGGCGGCGGCGAGGGCGACGATCGAGTTCATGCGAGTTCCTCCTCCACGGATGGTGGGGGAGATGCCCGCGCCTGTCGATCCGGTTCACACTCCTGGCCCCTTGCGAGGGCTCGGAAGCGCGTCCGGCGCCCTCAGCGCGGCCCGCGCAGCGCGGACTTCTGGATCTTGCCCGTGCCCGTCTTCGGCAACTCCGTCAGGAATTCGACGGCTCGCGGGCACTTGTAGTGCGTCAGCCGCGCGCGGCAGAACTCGATCAGCTCGCCCTCGGTCGCATGGGCCCCCGCGCGCAAGCTCACCGCCGCGCGCACGCTCTCGCCCCAGATCTCGTCCGGCGCGCCGTACACCGCCGCTTCGAGCACCGCGGCGTGCTCGTACAGCACGTGCTCGACCTCCGTCGAATACACCTTCTCGCCGCCGGTGATGATCATGTCCTTCCTGCGGTCGACGATCTGCAGGTAGCCCTCGGAGTCGATCGTCGCGAGGTCGCCGGTCTTCAGCCAATCGCCTTCGAAGGCCGCGCGCGTCTCCTCCGGACGGTTCCAGTAGCCGCTCGTCACCGTCGGGCCGCGCGCGCGGATCTCGCCCACGGCCACGCCGTCGCGCGCCACCGGCCGGCCGTCGTCGCCGACGACCTGCAGCTCGACCGCCGCGAACGCGCGGCCGGTCTTGGCGCGATAGGCGAACTGCTGCTCGGGCGGGAGCGCGCGCAGGTGCTCCTTCAACAGGCTGAGCGTGAGGTACGGGCTCGTCTCGGTCATGCCGTAGGTCTGCACGTACTCGCAGCGGAACACGCGCATGATCTCGCGCACCACCTCGGGCGCGATCGGCGCGCCGCCGGACAGGATCCGGCGCAGGGCCGTGAAGTCGCGCTGATCGGCGCCGGGGTGGCGCACCAGCCGCGTGAGCATCGTGGGCACCAGGTTGGTGATCGTGATGCGCTCGCGCTCGAAGGCCTCGAGCACGGCGCGCTCCTCGAAGTGCGGCACGATCACGTGGCGGCCGCCGACCCACGTGATCGCGAACGTCGCCCACGCGTCGGCGAGGTGGAACAGCGGCGCGATGTGGCCCCAGGTGTCCGCGTCGCTCAGCCCGAGCTCGGCCACGGCCGCCAGCGCGTGCACCCACACGTTCTGGTGCGAGAGCATCACGCCCTTCGGCCGGCCGGTGGTCCCGCTCGTGTAGTAGAGGTGCGCCAACGCGTCCGCGGGAAGCCGGGCCGGTTCGCCGTGGGGCGGATGCGCGAGAGCGTCCTCGTACTGCGCTCCTGCGGGCCCCTCGGCGGGTGGTGCGCCGAGCCACAGCAGAGCCGGCGCGCGAGCCGCCGTGGCGACGAGTTCGCGCACGTTCGCCTGCTGCTCCGGACCGGCCAGGAGCCAGCGTGCGCCGCAGTCCTCCAGGATGAATGCAAGTTCCCTGGACGAGAGGCGGACATTGAGCGGCGCGAGCACAGCTCCGAGTCGCGCGACGGCGAAATAGGCCTCGAGGCACGCGCTGCTGTTGCGATCGAGCAACGCGACGCAGTCGCCGGCGCCGACGCCGCGGGAGGCCAGCCACCCGGCGAGGGCGCGCGCGCGGCCCGCGAACTGCGCATAGTCGAGCCGCAGGGCCCCCTCGATCACTGCGGTACGGGAGGGGTGCAGCGCCGCCGCGCGGTCGAGCAAGCTGGCCAGGTTCAGGTGCATCGGGGTCCGTCGGTCGGGGGCGCCATTCCAAACCTGGGATCGAGAACACCGGCCGTCTCAGAGTCAAGTCTTGACAAGCCCAAATGAAGTTTCCGCTGGCGGGCCGCGCGGCGCTCGCTAGGCTCTTCCCCCAACTGACTGGCTTCGCGGGTCTTCCAGGTGTTTGGCACGGCTGCGCGGGCTGACTTCTACTGACTGTTTGAAATGGGCACGAAACTCTACGTCGGGAACCTGAACTTCAAGACCACCGAAGCCTCGCTGCGCGCAGCTTTCGAGAACAACGGACGCAAGGTGACGGAAGTCGCCATCGTCGCGGACAAGATGACCGGCCGCCCGCGCGGCTTCGCGTTCGTCCGCATGGGCAGCCAAGAGGACGCCGCTGCGGCGATCCAAGAGCTCAACGGCGCCGACCTCGACGGGCGTCCGCTCCGCGTCAACGAAGCCGATGACCGGCCGCCGCAATCGCGCGGTCCGGGCGGCGGCGGTGGCGGCGGCTACAGCGGCGGCGGCGGTGGCGGCGGCGGCCGTCGCTTCGGCGGCGGTGGTGGCGGCGGCGGCGGTGGTGGCCGCGGCTACGGCGGTGGTGGCGGCGGCGGCGGCTACGGCGGCGGCGATCGCGGTGGCGATCGCGGCGGCTACGGCGGCGGCGACCGCGGTGATCGCGGCGGTGGCGGCGGCGGCGGCTGGCGCGACGATCGCTACTAAGTCGTTCGCTAGCACGACGAGCGCTGCCAGAAGGCGCCCCCCGGACCTCCACGGAGTGCTCCGAGACGCCGACTCGGCCTCGGCGAGCCAACGCTCTCGCGCTGGCTCCCACCTTCATCGCGCGTAGTACGCCTGGGCAGCGAGCAAGTCTCGTCGCCAGCCCCTACGATCGACCGAGCGCTGGGACCGCACGCCACGAAACGGCGTCGACCCCGGTGTTCTTTCTCAACCGCCGCTGCGAACTCTCGCAGCGGCGGTTTTCTTTTGTCCCGCGGTTTCTGTCGTCCCTCCGTCGCCCCCCCGGCGACTCGTCCGCGATGCTGACTTCGTTTCTGGCGCTCGTTCTCACGTCCGTGCCATCCCTCGCCTCGCAGGACCCGGCGCCCGCGACGCCGCCGGCGCCGAACCCGCCCTCCGTCGCACCCTCGGTGGAGCCGTCCACCCAAGCCAACCGGCCGCAGGACGAAACGCCCAAGGACCAACCCGCCGAAAAGCTGGCGGAGAAGCCGGGCGCGGCGCAAACCGCCAGCGGTCCGGAGAAGGATGAGTCCGACGCCGATGCGGCGCTCGCGGCCAAGCTCGCCGACGCGCGCCAAGAGGTGGTTCGCACGCGGCACAAGCTCACCCTCGAAGGGCGCGAGCTCGAATACACGGCCACCGCGGGCCGGATGAAGCTCACCGACGAATCGGGCAAGGCGAAAGCCGAGCTGTTCTACGTCGCCTATGTGCTCGACGGCGTCGCCGACGTCGCGACGCGGCCGATCACCTTCGCGTTCAACGGCGGGCCGGGTTCGTCGTCGGTGTGGCTGCACCTCGGCGCCTTCGGACCCCGGCGCGTGAAGATGACCGCCGAGGGCTGGGCGCCGCCGCCGCCCTACGAGCTGGTCGACAACGCGCAGTCCTTGCTCGACGTCACGGACCTGGTGTTCATCGATCCGGTGACGACCGGCTACAGCCGGGCCGCCGAGGGCGAGAACGCGTCGCAGTTCCACGGCGTGACGCCCGACGTGGAATGGGTCGCGGAGTTCATCCGCCTGTACACCTCGCGGGAGCTGCGCTGGCCGAGCCCGAAGTTCCTCGCGGGCGAGAGCTACGGCACCACGCGCGCCGCCGCGCTCGCCGGGCACCTGCAGGAACGCCACGGCATGTACCTCAACGGACTCGTGCTCGTGTCGGCGATCCTGAATTTCCAGACCGCGCGCTTCGACGTCGGCAACGACCTGCCGTTCGTGCTCTTCCTGCCGACCTACGCGGCGACCGCGTGGCACCACAAGCGCGTGTCGCGCGAGTACCAGAACGACCTGCGCGCGTTCCTCGACGAGGTCGAGCGCTTCGCGATCGCGGAGTACATGCCGGCGCTCGCGCGGGGCGATGCGTTGAGCGGCGCCGAGCGCGAGCGGCTCGTCGCGCGCCTCGGCCGCTACACGGGGCTGTCGCTCGAGTTCATCGAGCGCTGCAACCTGCGCATCGAGATCGGGCGCTTCACCAAGGAGCTGCTGCGCGACGAGCGCCGCACCGTCGGCCGCCTCGACAGCCGTTTCAAGGGCATCGATCTCGACGCCGCGGGCGAGCGCTACGAGTACGACCCGAGCATGTCGGCGATCCTCGGGCCCTACACCGCGACGATCAACGACTACGTGCGCCGCACGCTGAAGTACGAGAACGATCTGCCCTACGAGATCCTCACGGGCCGCGTGCAACCCTGGAAGTACGACCAGGAGAACCGCTACCTCAACGTCGCCGAGACGCTGCGAAAGGCGATGACGCGCAACCCCTATCTCAAGGTGTTCGTCGCGAGCGGCTACTACGACTTCGCCACGCCCTACTTCGCCACCGACTACACGTTCCAGCACCTGGGGCTCGACGCGTCGTTGCGCGGCGGCGTGACCTTCGGCTACTACGCCGCTGGCCACATGATGTACATCCACGAAGGCGAGCTCGCGCGTTTCAAGCGCGACATCGCCAACTTCGTGGGCGCGGCTACGAAGCGCTGAAGCCTCGGCGACGGCGTCCCCTCCGCGATCGACCGCGAACACGCCGTTCGATGAGCGCGCGCTCGCCCCTGGAATCGCGGTGCGACCGATCCATCCGTCTTGACCCTTCCCGGAGCTGTCATGGTCAACTCCCTCCCGCCGCTCTCCCTCGCAGAGCTCGTCGCTGAAATCGAAGACCCGACGTTCACGAGCTACGTCTACATCGGGGCCGGCTCGGACAAAGGTTGGGGCATCGCCAAAGGCGCCCAGAAGATGATCGCCAACGTGCGCGTCTTCCGTGTCGCGCCCGCGCAAGGCGCCGAGGTCCGCGCGGAGTTCTCGGTTCCGCCGAGCACGGTGGGGATCGTGTTCGGCTTCGGCCGCGACGTCACGGCGCGCCTGAACCAGGCCACGGCCGACGACGCGCTGAAGGTGTTCGAGGCGATCTGGGCGAGCGACCAATGAAGCTGGGGCGCAACAGCGGTTCGATCGCTTGCACGGCGCTCGCGCTCGTGTGCGCGTTTTCGTGCACGATTCTGGGCGGCTGTCGCGGCGCAGCGTCGAAGCGCGAGGCTGCAGCGAGTTCCGCGGCGACTTCCTCCCAGGGCGCGGCGCCGAAAACCGCGCTGCTCGGCGTGCGCCTGGAAGAGCACTTCCGCGACGACGTCTACGCGCATGCCGAGGACCGCGAACACGAGGGCGCGCTCGCCAAGGCGGACGTGTCGTCGACGCTCGTGCTGAAGTTCGAGGACCGCAGGCCGGCGGCGGCGCTCGAGGCGGATCCGCGCTGGAAGCTCTTGCAGCGCGGGGTGGAGGCGATCAGCGCCCACGCCGAGGCCTACCGCTCGCTCGCGGAGCGCGCGGCGACGGCTAGCGACGACGCCGGGCAAGTGGCTGCGCTCCAGGCGGATGTGCGGGCGGCTCGAGTGGCGCAGAAGACCTTCTACGAGCAACTGATCTCGGCCGAGCTGCTGACTCCCGAGGAGTTCACGAGCGCGGTGCTGCGGGTGGGCGGCGGATTCGACGAAGCGACGCAGCAGGACATCGAGGGCGAAGATCCGCTCGCGGTGTTCGGCGAGCTGTTCCAGTCGAAGCTGCACGCGCTCGAAGAGCAGGCCCGCGCCCTCGCGGCCGAGGAGCACGTGGTCACGGTGCGCGCGGTGCTCGACCCGCTCGTCGGCCCGCCGCAGTTGCTGCAGGTTCCGAACTACTACGAGAAGAGCGACGACGATCTCGAGGACGACCGCAGACGCGCGCGCACGGTCGAGTTCGAGCGGCTGAAGGCCGAGTTCGAAGCGGCGCAGAAGCTCTCGACGGCGATCAACGAGGTGCTCGAGAAGCGCGGCTCCTTCGCCGACGCCGCCAAGACCGCCTGGAACAAGCTGCGCGCGGACGTGCGCGAGCTGGGCGACTGGCTCGAGGCGCGTGCGCGTGTTCTCGAGCAGCGCGCGAAGTCCGCGCTCGAGGCGAAGCCGGCCGACTCCGGTGCGCTCTCGGCCGAGGAACTGCAGTTCTGGAAGGACCTCGCGGCCTTCGCCGAGGATCTGAAGTCGCTGCGCTCGATCGTCAAGCGCGTCGCGGAGCTCGGCGACCATCTGAACTTCGAGTTCATCGAGGGCCTCCACGACGATGTGGTCGCGCTGAAGGACCGCGTGACGGGCGACGGCGAGGACGCGTGGGGCAAGCGCCTGGCTCGGATGCGCGGCAACCTCGGCGCGCTCGTCGATGCCGCGGCGGGCGACGTGAAGGCGCGACTCGAGGCGTTGCGCGACGCCTTCGCGGCGGACCTCGACGAGCTGCGCGACGGATTGAAAGAGCGTTTGCCGCTCACCGCCGAAGCGCTTCAAGCCATCGACACGCTCGGCGTGTTCGATCGCACCGCCGAAATCGTCGAGGACGGCGTCACCGTGCCGCAACCGCTCGAAGACCTTCCCAAGGCGCGCCTCGACCTGCGCAAGAATCCCGTCAACGACGGCGACTCGCTGGCCATGGAGGTCAAGGTCTGGCGCCGAAGCGACTTCGAGAGCGAGGACGCGCGTCGGGCGCCGCTCGAGTCCTACAGCTTCACCAGCGACCTGATTCGCAGCGGCTGGCGCTGGTCGGGCGACATCATCTTCACGCGAGCGTTCGACGGCCCCTCCAGCGACAGCTTCACGGCGAACGCCGCGGTTTCGCGCGAGTACCACTGGTACTCCCGCACGCGCACGGACAGCTGGTTCAACCGCCTCGACCCCGGCATCGGCTTCCACGCCGCGCAGCTCAACATGGATCCGGACAGCACGACCGAGATCGGCGTCGGTCTCAATCTGTCGCTGTGGAGCGGCCTCTTGCGCTTCGGCGCCGGCTCGAACATCAGCATCGACGACGACCGCGAGTACTGGTACTTCGGCTTCGGCCTGATCGACGCGCTCGACCAACTGAGCAAGCTGCGCCGGCTCGACGACAAGGACTGAGCGCGGCGTTCAGGCGGCCGCCGTCCCGCGACGCTCGAACAAGGCAACGAGCACGTATCCCGCCAAGGCGGCGCCGACCGCGGGCAGGTAGATGAACTCGAGTTCGGCGAAGGTCGCGCCGAGGTAGACCGCGACGCCGAGAAGCAGCGCGGTCAGCGCGCTGCGCGGGCCCCCGAAGCGCGTGTAGAGGCCGAACATCAGGATCACCAGCAAGCCGGCGCTGCCGAAGCCGTTGGTGATGTCGATGAGCTCGCCGACGCTGTCGAACTGGAACGCGAGCGCGAGCGCGACCACGCCGAAGCCCGCAACGCCAAGGCGCGCCGTGCGGAGCTTGCCGCGCTCGCTCAGGCTCGGCAGCAGCGGAGCGAGCAAGTTGCGCGAGAACAGCGACGAGGCGACGAGCAGCGTGCTGTCGACGGTCGACAGGATCGCCGAGACGAGCGCGCCGGCGAACAGCGTGTAGCCGAGCGTCGAGAGCTTCGTGCGCGCGAGCTCGGGCAGCACCTGCTCCGGATCGCCGACCTGCACGCCGTGCGATGCGGCCAGCAGGCCGAGCGCCACCGGGATCGAACCGACCAGCGTGTACGCGACGCCGGCGAGGATCGTCGAACGCTTCGCGACGAGGTGCGTGCGCGACGCGCACACGCGCTGCAGGAGTTCCTGCGCCACGAGCGAGCCGAGAATCGGCAGCGCCCAGCGCTCCGCGAGGGCGAGCCAGCCTTCGTTCTGCTCGGGGCGCATCCGGATCAGCGACGTGTCGATGCTCGACAACGCCGTGCTCAGGCCGCCGAAGTCGCTCGCGATGCCGAACAGCATCACGAGCAGGCCGACGACGAGCGCCGCGCCCTGTACGAGGTCGGTGATCGCGTCGGCCATCAAGCCGCCGAACACGGTGTAGGCGACGACGACCGCGGCGGCGATCAGCATCGCCTCGCCGAGACTGGCGCCGGACGCGCTCGACAGCACGTGCCCGAAGGCGCGGATCTGCGCGGCGGCCCAGAACACCGAGCTCGGAATCATCACCAGGGCCGCGACGCGCTCGACCTGCGCGGAATAGCGCAGCAAGTAGAAGTCGGCGAGCGTCGTGACGCGCGCGGAGTACAGCGGCACAGCGACGATCAAGCCCGTCAGCACCATCGCGAAGCCGTAGGCGAAGGGCTCGGTCGAGGTGTAGGAGAGCCCATGCTCGAACACGTGCCCGGCGGCGTCGACGCAGGTCTCGGCGCCGAACCAGGTGGCGAAGATCGAGAAGGTCGCGAGGCCGTAGCCGAGGCGGCGTCCCGCGAGCAGGTAGTCCTCTTCGCTCGCGATGCGGCGCGACACGACGGCGCCGATCACGAGCTGCAACCCCACGTACACCGCGAGGCCGATGAGCGAGACGTTCATGCCGCGCGCAGGCCCGCTCGGGGCGCCCTCGAATCGAGCGGGAGAACGGTGTGCGATCCCCCGAGCGCGTCGGTCGGCTTCATCGCGCGCTGTTTACCAGCGCGCGAGCTCACCCGCCAGCCCGGAGCTCTCACCGCGACCTACTGCGGCCGAGCTAGCTCGGGCCGGGCGGCGCGGATTCAGTGGCTCGAGCTGGGCGGGCGCGAGCGCTGCGAGAAGAGCTGCAGCGCCCGTTCGAGCGCCACGCACTCGGCCTCGCCGACTTCGCGCTGCAGCCAGCGCAGGCGCTCGAGATCCTCGAGCGCTTCGACCGACACGCACAGCTCGGGCCGCTCCAGTTCCGGCGGGGCGCGCCGCGCGAGCACGCGGAAGCGGGCCGGTTGGCGGTGCAGCCACTCGGTCGGACGGCGGCGTTCGGCGGGCTCGTGCGCTTCGCAGTGGGCCGCGAGCAGCGCGCCGAACTCCACCACTTCGCAGCCGGCGCCGCGCGGCATGCGGCTGCCGTGCGCCGCGAGGTTGTGCGTGAGCTGCGCGCCGCACTTCTGGTGCACGTCGATGCAGCGGTCGGCCTCCTGCCACGAGAGCAGCGGGCAGTCGCCGTCGACGAGCACGATGTGGTCGGCCCCGACGCCCTGCGCCGCGCGCACGCAGCGTTCGAGCACATCGTCGGTCGAGCCGCGGTAGCAAGCCCAGCCGCGTGCGCGAGCGAGGCGTTCGATCGCGTCGTCGGCGGGGTCGTTCGTGGTGGCGATCAGGAAGCCGTCGATGCGCTGCATGCGCTCGACGCGGGCGACCACGCGCTCGAGCACGCTCGTCCGCCCGATGGGCAGCAGCACCTTTCCGGGCAGGCCGGCGTTCTCGACGCGGGCCAGAACGATGGCGACGGTCTTTTCGTAGCGCATGGGGAAGGCCCGAATGGGGGGGGAGATCTGTTTCGTCCTCCGCGCGCCGTTCTCTTGACCTTGGTCCTCCGCGCCCGGCGGGGATGCGCCCCGACCGTGAAACGCACGCTGGCGCCGCGCGGCTCTTCGAAGTCCAATCGACGGATGCTCGAACTCACGCTGGACCCCCATCCGCGGCTGTGCGCCGCTGCGTTCGTGTGCCAGTTTCCGCGTCCGCTGGGCGAGATGGAGAGTTCCGCGGAGGTGCTCGCGCTGCACTCCGCTTCCGCGCCGGCGCCGGTGAAGCGCACGGAGGAGTTGCGCGGCGCGATCCGCGATCTGCTGCGCCACGGCGGCTACAAGCCGACGGGCCGCGGCAAGCCCTCGTCCGAGTACCTCGCGCGCGCCGCCGAGGAGGGTGGGCTGCCGCGCATCAACCTGTCCGTCGACGCGTGCAACGCGGTGTCGCTGCACAGCGGGCTGCCGATCAGCGTCGTCGACCTCGACCTCGCGAAGGCGCCTTACAAGCTCGCGCTCGGCGGCGCGGACGCGTCCTACGTGTTCAACGCCTCGGGGCAGACGATCGACATCGAAGGTCTGCTGTGTCTGTTCGACGCCGACGGCCCGTGCGCGAACGCGGTCAAGGATGCGCAGCGCACGAAGACGCACGTCGCCACGCGGCGCACGTTGTCGGTGCTGTGGGGCGCCAAGGGCTTCGAAGCGCACGTCGAGGCCGCAGCGCGGTGGTACCGCGAGTTGCTCGAGCGCGCGGGCGCGACGACGCACCCGGTCGAGCTGCGCCCTGGCTGACCGGCGACCGAGTGCGCTCCAGCTCGTCCTCCGTCCCGCGATGAAGTGGCGTCGACTCGCAAGCTCGCCGCGCGCATGGGTCGTGCTCGTTCTCGCGAGCGCGGTCGCGTTCGAGCTCGGACTGCGCGCGCTCGGCTTCGGCGCGCTGCCGGTCACCGAGGCGCACCGCGAGCTCGGCTGGATCACGCTGCCCGACCAGAGTCGTCCGGGTCACCACGGCGAGCGGCTCGAGATCAACTCCTTCGGCTTTCGCGACCGTCCGTGGAATGCGACCGAGGACCTCGCCGCGGGCGCGCGACGCATCGCGTTTCTCGGCGACTCGCGTCTCTACGGACTGGCGGTGCAAGTCGAGCAGGGTTTCGCGCGCGTGGTGGAAGCGCAGTTGCGCCGCGAGGAGCCGCGTGTTTCGACGATGAACTTCGCGCAGCCCGGCTACGGGCTGGAGCAGATGCGCCGGCTCTACACCTCCCACGTGCGCGCGTGGCGCCCGGACGTGGTCGTCGTGTGCGTTGGGAGCGCGTCGATCCGCCCGGTGCCGCCGCCGTTCGAGCGGCGCGACTTCCCCCTGCGACGCAGCGTCATCCGCACGGCCACGTGGGATTTCCTCGATCAGTACCTGCTTCGCAGCGCCCACTCCTTCGACGCCGCGTGGGAGCGCGCGGGCTTGCGCGGCGCGGCCGAAGCAGCGCGCGAGGGTTTTCGCCTCGCCCGCGACGAACCGTTTTCCGACGACGCGGCATCCCTCTGGATCGGGGCGGGCGAAGCGATGCGATCACTGGTCAACGAGGTGGAAGCGAACGGCGGACGAGTGGTGCTGCTCGTCCTGCCGCGCGACGTCGAACTCGCGGCGGCGAGCGAGGTCGAGTTGACCGAGCGCTGGCGGGCGTGCGCGCGCGGCCTCGAGGTCGAGGTGGTCGACGCCTCCCCGGCGCTGCACGCGCAACGCGACGCGTTTCACGCGGCGGATCCCCTGCACCTCAGTCCAGCCGGCCACCGCGCGGTGGCCGATGCGCTCCTCGCCTCGGACGCTTTGGCGAGCGCTGCTCACAAGGCCCGGTAGCTGAAACTTCGTCCGATGGCTAACGTGAATCCGGGCGCAGCGAAACGAGACGCGGAATCCAAGATGTCCGAACGGAGCTTCGCCCGGATCGTCGCGACGGGCTGCTATTTGCCTCCCCAGGTGATCACGAACCGGGAGCTGATCGAGCGGTTCCGGCTCGACGTCGACGAAGCGTGGATCGAGTCGCGCACCGGCATCGTCGCGCGCCACTGGATGAGCGAGGGCCAGACCACGTCCGACATGCTCGTCGAATGCGCGCGTTCGATCCTGGCGCAGGCCGGACTCGAAGCGCGCGAGGTCGACCGTCTGATCGTTTCGACGGTCTCGCCCGACCATCCGAGCCCCTCGACCGCGACCATCGTCGCGCGCAAGCTCGGCGCGCGCTGCGCGGCCTTCGATCTATCGGCGGCGTGCGCGGGCTTCCTCTACGGCCTCGACCTGGCGCGCGGAGCGATCGCGACCGGCGCCGAGCGCGTGCTCGTGCTCGCGGCCGACGCGCGCAGCCGCTACATCGACCGCCGCGACCGGCGCGGCGTCGTGCTCTTCGCCGACGGCGCCGCGGGCGCGCTGGTCTCGCCCTCGAGCGCGCCCGGTCTGCTCGACGTGTGGGTCGGCGCCGAGGGGCTCGAGCACATGGGCGCGTGGATCCCCGCTGGCGGCGCCGCGCGGCCGACGACGCACGAAACCGTCGAGAGCGGCGAGCATTTCCTGCGGGTCGACGGCTTCCGCGAGATCTTCGAACGCTTCAAGGGCTTCACGCGCGAGGCCGTGAACAACGTGCTCGAACGCGCCGGCGTCGAGCTCGGCGACATCGACCTGTTCATCACCCACCAGGGCAACGCGTTCCTCGTGCGGGAGATCGTCGCGGACCTCGGCATCGATCCGGCGCGCGCGGTCGAGGACGTGGCGCGCCACGGCAACACCTCGGGCGCGACCGTGCCCATCGCGCTCGCCGAGGCGCGCGCGAGCGGCCGCATCAAGAGCGGCGACCTCGTGCTGCTCGCCTCCGTGGGCGCCGGCTGGACCTTCGGAGCGGCGCTGCACCGCTTCTGAGCCGCCATGTCGAACTCCACGCATTCGCGCGAGCGAACGGTTCTCGTCACGGGCGCGAGTCGAGGTCTCGGCGCCGCGATCGCGCGCGCCGCGGCCGCCGGAGGTTGGCGCGTGGTGTGCACCGCGCGGTCGGCGGAGCGCCTGGCCGACGTCGTGGCTTCGATCGAAGCCGCGGACGGTGTCGCGAGCGCGTTCGCGGGCGACCTGCGCGCGCCGGAATTCGTCGCGCGCCTCGCGGCGTCGGCGCCGCCGATCGATGCGCTCGTGCACGCCGCCGCCGCGTTCGCGCCCTTTGGCGAGATCGGCCGGCTTCGCGAGGACGACCTGCGCGACGTGGTCGACGTGAACCTGTCGAGCGCGCTTCGCCTTGCACGCGGACTCGTGCCGGCGATGCGCGAGCGGAAGTTCGGCCGCGTCGTGGCGCTCGGGTCGCTGACGGCGGAGCTCGGCGGCGCGGGGCAAACCGCCTACGCGAGTGCGAAGGCCGGGCTCGTCGGGCTCGTTCGAAGCCTCGCCGTCGAAGCGGGCGGGGACGGCGTGACGGCCAACCTCGTGGAACTCGGCTTCTTCGAGACGGAGCGCACGCGCGAGGCCGTCGACGACCGCACGCGAGACGCGCTTCTGCACGCCACGCCGGCGCGCCGTGCGGGCCGTCCGGAGGAAGTCGCGGCGCTGGTTGCGTACCTGCTCTCGGACGAGGCGGCCTTCGTGAACGGCGCGGTGATTCCGATCACGGGCGGTCTCGGCTTGGGGCTGGCGCCCGGAGCGCGCTCGGCGCGCGAGGCGACGCGATGAGCGCGACGGCGACGACCCACCTGCGCGTCGAGTCGCTTCTCGCTGCCCCGGCCGCGGCGACGCCCGGTGCGCTCGCCGTGCGCGATCCCAGGCGCAGCGTGACTTACGCGGAGTTGCTCGAGCTCTCGCAGCGCCTCGCGAGCGCGCTCACGCAACTCGGCCTGCGCGCCGGCGATCGCGTTGCCGTGCTCGCGCGAAACCGCGTCGAAACGGTCGCTCTGTACTTCGCCGCAGCGCAGCTCGACGCCGTGCTGCTGCCGATCAACTGGCGCCTCGCGCCGTCCGAGGTGCGCTGGATCCTCGCGCACTCCGGCGCGCGGGTGCTGTTCGCCGAGCCGGAGTTTGCGCGCGCCCAAGCGGATGCGATCGACAGCTCGCTGTCTGGAATCGCGTTCGACGAGGCGCTCGAGGGTTGGTCGACGTTCGAGTCGCTCGCCCGACACGAGCGCATCGCGGCGCAGGATTCCGCCGCGGATCCCGACGTCGCGGCCGTGCAGATGTACACGAGCGGGACCACGGGCCGGCCCAAGGGCGCGATGCTGAGCCACCGCAACGTGGTCGAGATGACGCGCGCCTGGCTCGCCGACATGCCGCTGCGCGGGGTGGAGAGCCGCTTCCTGCAGGTCACGCCGCTCTTTCACGTCGGCGGCATGCTCATGCTGATGGCGACGATCTCCTCGGGCAGCGAGCTGCACCTGCTGGCGGAGTTCGATCCCGCGCTGGCGCTCGAAACGCTCGCGCGCGAACGCATCACCCACACGTTGATGGTGCCCGCGATGGTGCAGTGGTGCCTGACCGAGCACGCGCACCGGCCCATCCGCTTTCCGCACCTCGAGTTGATGGCCTACGGCGCGGCGCCGATGCCCGTTCCGACGCTGCTGCGCGCGATGGAGGTCTTCGAGTGCAGCTTCCTGCAGGGCTACGGGCTCACCGAAACCTCGGGCGTGCTGCTGACGCTGACGCCCGCGGATCACCGCTGGAGCACAGGCGAGGCGCCGCCCGCGCGGCTCGCCTCGGCGGGGCGAGCCGCGGCGTGCTCGCAGGTGCGCGTCGTCGACGCCGCCGGCCTCGACGTGGCGCGCTGCAGCGCGGCCGCGGGGCGCGCGGGCCGCGGACAAGTCGGCGAGATCCTCGCGCGCGGCTCGAATGTGATGCTCGGCTACCACGGCGATCCGCACGCTACGGCGGAAACGTTCGCGGACGGCTGGTTTCGCACCGGCGACCTCGCGTGGGTCGATCTCGATGGGTACGTGTACGTCGTCGATCGCAGCAAGGACATGCTGCTCGTCGGCGGCGAGAACGTCTACCCGCGCGAGATCGAGAACGTGCTGCTGCAGAACGAGGCGGTCGCGGACGCGGCCGTGATCGGCGTGCCCCACGCGACGTGGGGCGAGGAGCCGCTTGCGTTCGTGGTGCTGCGCGAAGGCGCGCTCACCCACGGGCGCACGCTTTCACGGCACTGTCGCGGCGCGCTCGCGCGCTTCAAATGCCCGACGCGCTTCGAGTTCGTCGCGAGTCTGCCCCGCAATTCCGCGGGCAAGCTGCAGAAGGCGCTGTTGCGGGAGCCGTATTGGCGCGGGCGCGAGCGCAAGGTGTGAACCATGGTCCAGCATGAACCTCGAGTTTCGGGTGCGCGGGTGCGCGCGATGTTGGAGGAGGCCACGCAGGCCGAGCCCGGGAGCCTTTCGTCGGAGCAGGTGCTCAAGGAACTGGAAGGCTGGGATTCGCTCGGCGTCGTGATGTTCATCGGGCTCGTGCTCGAGCACTTCGCGCTCGAGATCTCGGTGCACGAGATCCGCGACTGTGGGACGGTCGCGGCGCTCGAAGCACGGCTCGCGGCGTTGGCAGAGGCTCGGCGGTGAGCGCGACGCCGCAAGTCGACTTCCAGGCGGGCGTGCGTCTGCGGGACCTCCGCGGCGTCGCACTGCGCGCCTCGGCTGCGGTCTACCCCGCCGATTTGCTCGGCGATGCGGCGCGAATCGACGCGCCGAGGGCCTACGCGGAGCTCTTCGGCGCCGATTGGCGCGAGCAACTCGCGCGAACGAACCGCGAGGCGGATTACGTCGAGCGCCAACTCGGCGTGCGCACGCGCGAGTGGCGCCGGGGAACGGAGCTCTCGAACGTCGAACTCGGAGCGCGCGCGGCGGCGAAGTGTCTCGAGCGCGCCCGGTGGCGCGCCCAGGACGTGGAGGTGCTCGCGGTTGCGACCTCGACGCCGGAGCACGCGACGAAGTGTTTCGCTGCGCAGATTGGCGCCGCGCTCGGCTCGCATGCCGCCGCCGTCGACATCCGGGGCGGCGGCGCGGGCGGAATCGACGCGTGGATCGCGGCGACTCTGTACGTGAACGCCGGAGCTCGGCGCGCGCTGGTCGTCGCGGTCGAAGCCGTCTCGCCGTGGCTCGGGGCGACGAGCGGAACCTCGGCGTTGCTCTACGGCGACGGCGCGGCAGCGCTCGCGCTCGAGTTGCAACCGAGCTCGACGGGACTCGCACGCGGGTTGCAAGCGCGCGCCGACGTCGCCGGCGCGCCCTTCAGCGTTCCAGGCGAGCTTCCGCCACGCGTGGACGTCGACGGCGGCTTCGACGCGGAACTCTATGGCTTCCGCGCTCCCGACCTCGAGTACCGAGAGGGCCTCGCGCGCGTGTGGGACGAGTTCTCGCGGAGGATGTGCGACGAGGTCGGCAGCGCGCCACGAGCGCTGTTCTTGCCCTACGCCGTGACGCGCGCGCAGGTGGAGAGTTGCGCGGCGGTGTTCGGCGCGGATCCGAGCGTGGCGCTGGAGCACTTGCTCACGCGCGGCTCGCTGGGGTGCGCGGGTCCGCTCGCCGCTCTGGCGGAAGCACTCGAGCGTCCGGACGCGCGCCGCTTCGAATCCGTGGTCGCGCTCGCCGTGGGCGGCGGCGTGCGTTGCGCCGGACTGCACTGGATCCTGACCGAGGGAGGTCGAACGTGAGCCAACGATCGGTCGATGCGCTGTTCTTCTCGTACTTCGAGGACGTGGACCGCTGGTGGAACGACTACGCGCCGAGCCGTTCGGGGCCCACGGGGGCGCCCGCGGTTCGCATCGCGCGCCACGCGCCCGAAGGCCGCTCGTTCCTCGCGCGGATCGCGCGCGAGTCCGTCGGGCTCGCCGCCGACGACGGCTCGGGCGCGGCGCTCGGGGTCGTCGATCTCTCGCGCTTTCTCTCGCTCGCGGCCCACGGAGACACGCGCGAATACCGGCGCTACGACGCCTTTTCGATCAACCAGCTCGCCGGCAAGTACTACCAGTCGCTCGCGCGCCGCAACGGCTTCGAGCTCGTGCACTTCGACGTCGTGACGCGCGTCGAGGTCGAACGCCTCGGCGAGGTGTTCGCCCCGCGCTGGATCATGCTCTCGAGCACCTTCGCCACCGAAACCGCGAACTTGCTCGACGCGATCCAACACTTGAAGCGCGCGTTCCCAGGGGCGCCGATCGTCGTCGGCGGGCTGTTCCTCGTGGAGATCGAGAAGGCGCTCACCAAGGAGCAGTTCCCGCGCTTGCTCGCGTCGCTCGGCGCCGACGTGTACGTCGTGTCGCCGCTCGGCGAGGCGAGTTTCCTCGAGCTGCTGCGAGCGCCGGGCCGCGAGCTCGCGGGGCTCGCGCTGCCGAGCGCGTGGGTGCGCGAAGGGCGCAGGTTCGTCAAGCGCCCGAGCGAGGACACCGGCGTGCCGATCGACGAGCACTACATCCGCTGGGATGCGCTCGACCCGAGCGGCCTGTACCCCATCGCACACACGCGGACGGCGCGCAGTTGCGCGTTCGAGTGCTCGTTCTGCAGCTATCCGGCCAACCAGGGCGCGCTGACCCTCGAGCAACCGCAGACGCTCGAGGCGGAGTTGCGGACGCTGCAACGTGTCGGCCGCGTGCGCACGCTCGTGTTCACCGACGACACGTTCAACGTGCCGGCGGGACGCTTCAAGGAGCTGTGCCGCGTGCTCGCGCGCTTCGAGTTCCGCTGGTACGCGTATTTCCGCTGCCAGTTCGCCGATCCCGAGACGATCGCGCTCATGCAGGACGCCGGATGCCAGGGAGTGTTCCTGGGCTACGAGTCGCTCGACGACAACGTGCTGCGCAACATGCGCAAGGCGGTGAACCGCAAGGCGTACGAGCGCGGGACCGAGCTGGTGAAGGCCGCGGGCTTCGCCACGCACGCGAACTTCATCGTCGGTTTCCCCGGCGACCGCGCGGAGAACGTGCAGCTCGCGCTCGAGTTCGTCGATCGCCACGGCATCGACTTCCACTACTTCAGCCCGTGGTTCTGCTCGCCCGCGACGCCCGTCGCGCAGGAGAAGGCACGCTTCGGGATCGAAGGCGATTTCCTGCGCTGGAAGCACGACACCATGGGCTCCGAGGAGGCCATCGATTTGTGCGAAGGCGCGCTCGGCGCGGCGCGCGAGAGCGTGTGGATGGGGGACCAGTCGGCGCGCAGTTTCTGGTCGCAGATCCTGCTGTACTCGAACGGACTGTCGCGCGACGAGGTCAAAGCGGCGGCGCGCGCGTACAACCGCTTCATCGGTCGCGATGTGACCCGCGCCGAGCTGCTCGCCGACGACGGCGTGCGAGCGGTGGGGGCGGCGCTCACGCGGTGCGCCTTCCCCGAGCCGCCCGGCATGGAGTACTTCCGCGGTGCGGCGGACGCGGCGCCCTTGCTCGCGAAGGTGTGACTTGGAACGCGACGTCGAAGCCGGAATCCGGGAGGTGTTCCGCGAGCCGCGCGATCGTATTCGGTACGCGCCGAGCGGGCTCGCCGACGTATTGCGACCGAGCGACTACACCGATCCGAAGCGCTACGAAGCGGAGCTGCGCAAGGTCTTTCACCGCACCTGGATTCCGGCGGCGCCGGCCGAGCAACTCGCGGCGCCCGGCGACGCGGTGACGCTCGAGATCGCCGGGGAGCCGGTGGTGCTCGTGCACGACGGCGTCGGCGGCGTGCGCGCCCTGCGCAACGTGTGCTTGCACCGCGGCGCGCAGATCCTGCGCGAGCCGGCGGCGCGCGTACGCTCGCTTCGCTGTGCGTACCACGGATTCGAGTACGGCTTCGACGGTGAGCTCGTCCGCTGTCCAGTCCCGCTCGAGTCCGCGACGTCCTCGAGCGGCGATTCGAGCCGCGCGTGCTTGCCCGCCTTTCGCTGCGAGCGCTTCGGCGGTTGGTGGTGGGTGAACCTCGCCGCCGGCGCCCAGTCGTTGCACGAGGCGCTGGGCGCCGAGCTGGTGGACGAGCTCTCCAACTACCCGCTCGACGACCTGACGCTCGTCGCGGCGCGCGAGCTCGAGGCCGCATTCGATTGGAAGGTCGGCATCGAGGCGTTTCTCGAGCCGTTGCACGTCCCGAGCATCCATCCGCGCAGCGCGCACCCGCTGGTCGACTACCGCGGCATGGCGGTGCGCGAGCTGGGCGATCATTCGCGCATGGCGCTGCCCTTTCGCGTGCCCGGCGCCTACGCGCCCGACGGGCCGCTCGGCGAAGCGGCGCACCGCGCCGGCGTGCCGAACTTCGCACGCCTCAACGCCGTGCAGCGCGAAGCGCACCTCGTGTACCTGCTCTTCCCGTCGCTCGTGCTCATGCTTTTTCCGAACCACTTGCTCGCGCTGCGCTTCCTGCCGCGCGGCGTCGGGCGTTGCGCGGTTCGATGGGAGCTGCGTGCGCTTCCTGCGGCGAGCGACGCGGCCCGCGAGTGGCTCGCGTCGCTCGTCCCGGGCTATGAGCGGCTCGTCGACGAGGATCTGGAGAACCTGCCCTGGATCCAGCGCGGCCTCGCGAGCCCGAGCCTCGAGCGCCTCGCGCTGTCGGAGTTCGAAGTGCGCATCGCGTTCTTCCGGCGCGCCCTCGAGCGCTGGCTCGCCTGACGCCGCGCCGCAATGTCGTTCGCCTCGGTCGAGTACCTGCCGCTGGTCGCGCTCGTGCTCGTCGCCTACGTCGCGGCCCCCGCGCGAACCCGCGCTCCGCTGCTGCTCGCCGCGAGCTGGCTGTTCTATCTGTGGGTCGAGCCGCGCGACGGCGTGTGGCTCGCGCTCTCGACGCTCGCCGACTTCTTCATCGCGCCGCGCATCCACGCCGCCGCGCGCGAAGTCGTCCGCCGCCGCTGGCTCGTCGTCAGCCTCGCGCTCAACCTCGGGCTGCTCGTCACGTTCAAGTACTCGGGCTTCCTGCTCACGAGCCTCGGCCAGCTCTCGTCCGCGCTCGGCGGACCCTTCTTCGAGTTCCAGGGCTTCGCGCTTCCGCTCGGCATCTCGTTCTACACGTTCCAGACGCTCTCCTACACGCTCGACGTCTACCGCCGCCGCCAGACGCCGTGCGCGAGCTTCACGCAGTTCGCGCTGTACGTGTCGTTCTTTCCGCAGCTCGTCGCCGGACCGATCGAGCGCGCGAGCCACCTGCTTCCGCAGCTTGCGACGCTCGCTCCGCCACGCGCGGCCGACCTCGCCGCGGCCGCGCGCTCGATCGTCGTCGGACTCGCCAAGAAGTGGATCCTCGCCGATCGCTTGTTCGCGCAAGTCTGGCCCGTGTTCTCGTCGCCGACCGAGCGCGACTCGCTCACGCTCGCCGTGTCCGCGATCGGCATGTGGGTGATGCTGTACCTCGACTTCAGCGCGTACACGGACCTCGCGCGCGGCTCGGCGCGCCTGTTCGGCGTCGAGCTCGTGTCCAACTTCGACCGGCCGTTCCTCGCCACGTCGATCCAGGACTGGGCGCGGCGCTGGCACACGAGCCTGGGTTCGTGGATGTTCGACTACGTGTGGGCGCCGCTGTCGAAGGGCCGCGCGACGCACGCACGCATCTGGCGCGCCAACTTGCTCGTGATGGGGCTCTTCGGGCTGTGGCACGGCGCGAACTGGACCTTCGTGCTGTGGGGGCTCGGCTACGGCGTGTTGATTTCGTGCGAGCACAGCCTGCGGCTCGCGCGCACGCGGCGCGGCGCGAGGATCCCGAATCCGACGCCCGGCGCGGCGCGCACGTTCTTCGCGTGGCTCGCGACCTCCGCCGCGAGTCTGATGTTCATCGCGCTGTTCTTCAGCCCGAGCCTCGCGTTCTTCGGCGTGTTCCAAACGCGACTGTGGACCGCGGGCCTTCCCACTTCGGCCGAAGCCTGGCGTTGGTGCGCTCCGCTCGTCGCGCTCTTCGCCGCGTTGCTCTACCTGCACGCGATCGGGGTGCAGCGCGGACTCGAGCTCCTGTGGCTGCGACTGCCCAGGCCCGTGGGAGTGGCGCTCGTCCTCCTCGCGCTCGCTGCATGCGTGCTGCTCCGCGAGAGCGACGCGCGCCCGTTCGTCTACTTCGAGTTCTGAGCCGCGCCGAGCGACGAGGCGCGAGCGCGAGCCCTCATCGCGGGCTCGCGTCGGCGAACAGGTCCGCGACGAGTCCCGCTTCGAAGCGCCGCCACCCGAGCGCCGCGATCATCGCCGCGTTGTCCGTGCAGTAGCTCGGACTCGGGAAGTGCGCGTGGATGCCCGCCGCGCTCGCCGCCGCGGCCATTTTGGTGCGCAGGCGCCGGTTGCACGCGACGCCGCCGCCGACGAGCACCGTGCGCAGCCCGAGTTCGCGCGCGGCGTCGAGGGTCGGGTTCACGAGCGCGTCGACGGCCGCTTCCTCGAACGACGCGGCGATGTCGGCGCGGTGCGGGATCGCCTCGGGCGCCGGGTGCGGGCCCGCCGCGTTCTGGCCGCGGATGTGGTAGAGCACCGCGGTCTTGAGGCCGCTGAACGAGAACGGCGGAAAGCGCGGCGGAAGCTCGCCGCGCGTCTGGCGCGGGCGGTAGCGAGGAAAGTCGAAGCGCTTCGGGTCGCCGTGCGCGGCGAGTTTCGAGACCTCGGGCCCGCCGGGATAGCCGAGGCCGAGCAAGTGCGCGACCTTGTCGAAGGCCTCGCCCGCCGCGTCGTCGAGCGTGCTCGCGAGCCGTTCGATCGAGAGCGGCGAGCGCGCGTGGTACAGCGTCGTGTGGCCGCCCGAGACCACGAGCGCGACGCAGGGGTAGGGCTCGAGCTCGAGCTCCATCGCGGCCGCGTAGACGTGCGCTTCGATGTGGTCGACGGGCACGAGCGGCAAGCCGCGTGTGAAGGCGAGGCTCTTCGCGGCGGAGAGGCCGACGAGCAGCGAGCCGATCAGGCCCGGCTTGGTCGTGACCGCGATCGCCGCCAGGTCGTCGAGCTCGACGCGCGCTTCGGCGAGCGCGCGGTCGATGACGGGCAGGATCGAACGCAGGTGCGAGCGGCCGGCGATCTCGGGCACCACGCCGCCGAATTCCGCGTGCAGCGCGGCCTGGCTGTCGACGATCGACGAGAGGATCTCGCGCCCGCCGCGGACGACCGCCGCCGCGGTCTCGTCGCACGACGATTCGATGCCGAGCACCAGTCGGCCGCCGCGCCGCTCGGGCGGCGCGCTCACGGCCGCGCCGCCACGGAATATGCGCCCGGCCGCCGTCCGCGGAACAGCTCGAGCGCCGCGTCGAGGTGCGCATCCGGAGGGGCCTGCGCGGTGAGCTTGCGGCCTTCTTGAAGCTCCCACTCGGCGATCTGCGCGCGCAAGTCCTCGGGCGGGCTGTAGCTCGCGCGCCACGCGCGCAAGGCGTCGTTCTCCGCGCTCTTCAAGGCCATTTCCACGTCCGGCAGAACGCCCACCGACCACGCGCCGTCGACCGTGCGCTCGAGGTTGCGGTGCGACGGCGTGTAGTAGTACGAGGTGATCAGCTTCACGACCATGTCGCCGCCGCCGAAGGTGCGCACTTGCTGCACCATGCCCTTGCCGTAGGTCGGCGAACCCACGATGACCGCGGCGCGGTGCTCTTGCAGCGCCGCGGCCAGCACTTCGCTCGCGCTCGCGGACTCGCCGTCGACGAGCACGACCAGCGGCAGGCCCTCGAGCGTCGCGAGCTTGCGCTCGGCGTTGTAGCGGATCGTCTCGGTGCGGCCCTCGTGCGACACGATCACGCCCTCGGGCACGAAGCGGTTCGCGATGCGGACCGCGGTGCGCAACACGCCGCCGAGGTTGCCGCGCAAGTCGACGACGAGCGCCTTCATCCCGCGCGCTTGGAGGTCGCGCACGGCGGCGTCGAATTCGTCGGCGGTCTCCTGGCTGAAGGACAGGATCGCGAGGTAGCCCACGCCCAAGGCTTCGTCGACGATGCGCGCGTGGCGCACGCTCGGGTCCACGAGTTCCTCCGAGCCCACCTGCGTCGAACGCTCGACGTCGTCGCGGCCGAGCACGGCCACCTCGATCGGGTCGCGGTCGGGTTCGCCGAGCAGCGCGCGCAGCTCGCCCGGCGCCATCGCGCCGACGTCGCGCCCGCCGACGCGCAGGAGCTTGTCGCCCACGCGGATGCCCGCGGCGCGCGCCGGAGACTTGGGCAGCGTGAACAGCACGCGCGCCTCGCTCACCGGCGGTGCGAACACGACGCCAATGCCGGTGTACTGGCCCGAGGTCTCGCGCTTGAGCTGGGCGACCTCCGCCGCCCCATAGAAGCGCGAGTAGGGGTCGAGCGACTCGACCATGCCGTGCAGCGACTGCTCGAGCAGCTCGCGCTCGTCCTTCTCCGACACGTACTGCTCGCGCACGTAGTCGCGAACTTCGCGGTAGCGCTCCAGGTCGTCGTCGCCGCCGCTCGGACGCACTTTCCACGCGACCAGACCGACGGCGAGACCGAGCGCCAGGCCCGCGAGCAGGTGCGCCCAGTCGCGCATCTGGCGGTGTGCATCCGAGGAAGGAGGTTCGTGCATGGGGCGGTTCGGCGGATCGTAGCCTGCCCGCGCGCCGACTCCCGGATTGCCGCGCGGAACGAGCGGCATTCCCGGGCGCACTTTTTTACGGCGCCCGGCGGTCGGAGCGCCTCGCGATGGCGTAGTTTGGTGGACCCTCAGGAGGATCTCGACATGGTGATGCAGCACTCGGTTGCGCGGAGCGTGTGGATCGCCGCGGCTCTGCTCGGCGGCGCTTGGATGGATGGTGCGTGGGCCCAGGGCCGCAAGCCCGCTCCCGACGCGAAGGACGTCGCCTTTTCGCTCGCGGGCGCCAAGACGCTCTTCAAGCGCATCGACAAGGATGCCGACGGCAGTGTCAGCTCGACCGAGGCGCCGTCCGCCGGGCTCGGGCCGCGCGACATCAACGGGTCGGACGCCGACAAGAACGGCAAGCTGAGCGAAGCCGAGTTCCTCGTCGCGCTCCACACCTCGCTGACGGCGAGCGGCAAGTCGATCGAGCCCAGCTTCGGGGCCGAAGTCGCCAAGTTGCGCGCCGCGAACAAGCCGAGCGCGGGGGGCGCGCCGGCAACCGGACAGCCGGCGCGGCCTTCGGCGCCGGCGACTGCGCCGGCCACTGCGCCGGCCACTGCGCCGGTTCGAGCGCCGGCTGCAAAGCCCGCCACGCCCGCCGAGACGATCGACAACAAGATCGACGAAGCGCTGCGCAAGGCGGAGACTCGATCCACTGCGCAGGGAGATCGGCCGCGCGCGGCGCGCACGGGGGGTGAGTCGACGGGCACGGTGAGCGGCCTCGACGGTCTCTCGCAGGAAGCTCAGGAGGCCCTCACGCGCCGGCTGCGCAACAGCGGCGTGACGCCGGAAACGGCGGCAGCCGAGCGGCAGGCGCTGCAGGCGCGCATCGACAATGCGCAGGACGCGAACGCCAAGAAAGCAGCGGCCGGCGGTGCGGATTCCCCGGCGGTCAGGCCCTCGACTGCGCCTGCCACCGCCAACTCGAATGGGCCGGCGACGAGGCCGCCTTCGGGGCCTGCGACGGGGGCCGCAACACCGGCCAACCCGGCGACTGCTCCAGCGACTCC
>CALFYL010000333.1 GCA_937952135.1 uncultured Planctomycetia bacterium | reverse complement strand
GCGCAAGTCGAAGCCCGAGGGCCCGCGCTTCAGCAAGACGATATGACGCGCCGCGGCGCGCCGTCCGCTTGCACCGACGACGCGGGGAGCAGCTCGAAAGCCGCTCCCCGCGCAAGCTCCGACTTCGTGAGTCGGTTCAGGGGACCTCGTAGGACGGCGCCGACAGCGTCTCGCCGGTGTCGCCGAAGCTCCACTGCGTGAAGGCGAAGTCGCGGATGATGTTGCGGAGCGCTTGAGCGTCCGTCGTGCCGGGCGGCTGCACGTACACGGTCGGGACCACGATCGAGGCGTTCACGCCGCAGGTCTGCCCAGTCGCGGTCAGCACGCTCTCCCACGCCGACTGGGATTCGACGTGCAGGACGGCGTCGACCACGAACGTCACCTTGTCCCCTTGGCCGAGCGACGCTGTGGGCACGCGGAAGCTCAGCTCCGTCCACGTATCGGGCGTGCCTTGCGACGCGACTCGCGTCATCAAGAACGGGAAGCCCAGGGCGTTGCCGGTCGAAGTTCCGTCCACGCACAGACGCGTCGGCTCGCCGGACGATGGCGATGTCAGCTCGACCCACACGATCGAGGCCTTGTGGGCCATGTGCAGGTTGCTCGAGATCGGTCCCGCGCAGTCGGTCTGAGGATCGAGGACATACGTCTCGCCGTTGCTAGCGTCGTAGTGCAGCACGTGTCCGACCACGATTCGATCCGGGGCCGGCTGGCGATCGAGCGTTCCGTCGCTGAGGAAATCCGCGGCTCGCTTCCGTGCGATCCGCGCCTCCATCCGGAACTCGGACCACCCGTCCGCCGCGCTCACGAACTCCACCGAAGACGCGTCGATCACGTGCGTCTGAGCGATCGAGAAATCCTCGGAATCATGCGGTGAGCCGGGCGCCGACTGCGAATCGAAGTAGCCATCGCCCGGGAAGGTGAAAGGCTTCGGGCGGAGCCGCGTGTTGCTGCCTACGACCCAGCTCGAGTCCGACAGCCGTTTCACCTCAACGTGCCAGGCGTACTCCGTGAGGTCGACGTTCACGGGGTCGATGGGCGTGGTGTGGTCGATGGGCGTCGAGCTGTACAGGTTGGTGAGGACGGCCGAGTGCACCCGCGAAGGCACATCGAGCTCGATCGTTGTCCACGGCCCTGTCACGGAGTTCCAGGGGCGGTACACGACCCTCGCGACCGAGATGTCGCTCGTCTCGAAGGAAATACGCGCCGCGCGGCTGGTCTTCCACCGTACGGCGGGATCTCCGCCGCTTGCGAACAGGGGCAGACCCGACGGCGAAGGCGGCGTCGTCGAGGGCACGTACTTGTCGCTCTCTCCCGAGGCAAGGTTGAGCAGCCCATCCATGTCGTAGTCGATGCTCGCCCGCTCGCCCGAACCTGCGATGGCGCCGAGGAACAGGTGCGCCTCGGGCAACGTGGACAACGAGGCCCCTTGCACGAAGTCCGCCAGCGTGCGCGTCGTCCCGTCCTCGCACTGGAAGTACGGCGTGGCGCTCGTGTCGCCCGAGACGCGGTAGAACCAGCGGCGCTGGTGGAGCACGCCTTCGATGTTCGCCGTGCCGACGACGATCACGTCGCAGTGGCGCGTGTTCACCAGGTGCGGCAGCTCCCCGGAGATCGGCGCGGCCTCGGTCTTCGGTCGAGCTTCTTCCAGCAAGTAATCCCGGAGTTCGCGCTCGTAGAGCAGCCCGCCGCCAACGGTCTCCGCGACCGTCACGGAGTTCAAGAGGAAGGCGTAGTGCACCGACGGCGCCGTGCCCGTGTCGAACAGGCCCACGAAAGCCGACAGGGTCTCGCCCGCGTCGCCGGTGATGTTCGTGTTGTTGACCGTGTTGACGAAGTCCGCGATGTCGACGAACTGCCCGTTGTGCGCCAGCCCCGCGCCAAGCATGGCGCGCTCGACGCTGGTCGTGCCGGACAACACCACGTCGGCGTGCTTCTGGTGCTTGCGCCACAGATCGTGGAAGGGTGCGACCTTCATCGAGCCGCGACGCGGCCGCGAGCGGCCCTGTTCGCGCACGATGTCGTTGTTCGTGCCGAGCGGCAGGTCGTGGCAGTCGATGCAGGCCGAGCGTCGATCGGTCACGAACGTCTTCGGCGTGCGGAAGAAGGTCTGCCCCAGGGTGGCGTCACCGGGCCCCAGGACCTGGGCCGCCGCCTCCGTGAGCTCACGGTTGCGGTCCTCGTAGGGATTCGCCGGGTTGGCCAGCGAGAACAAATAGGCCTGCAGGTCGGCGAAGTCCTCCGGCGACAGCGAATGCGGCGGAGTCTCGCCCGCGTCCTGCGGATTTCCGAGCAGGCCGTCGAAGGCAAACAGGTTGAAGTGGATCAGGTCACGCTCGCCCCGCCAGTGGAAGGGCGCCACGCGCTGGATCCCGATCAGCGTCTGGGTGACCATGCCGCCCTTGTCGTCGAGCGGCACGACTTCGCCTGTCAGAGTGTTGCTCAACGGCAGGTTCGAGAGGTTCCACACCAACTGGTCCGTTCCGCCTTCGACGTGGCAGGTCGCGCACGAGGCGTTGTTCGAGAGCGACTTCGCCGCGCTGAAGAACAGATCGCGCCCGCGCTGAACGGGGGCGGGAGTCGGATCGACGCCGAGCGGGTAGTCGCGTTCGAACATGCCGCCGGACGGCACGGGGTCGTACTGGTACACGCGGATCTTGTTCTCGCCCCAGCAGTAGACGAACGCGCGTCGAACGCCCGAACGGACACGGAGCAGAACCTGACGCGGAATGGCGCGCCGACCCGCGACCTCCGCCACGCTCCACACTTTGAGTCTCGTTCCGGTCGGGCCGAGCAGTGCGATGTTGTCCGTCAGCAGTCCTGCGATCGCGACGTTGTCTGTGCCGGGCTCGAAGGCGAGGCTGAACGGCTGGCCGAGAGCCTCTCCACTCGAGAGCGGGCTCGCGCCGTCGACCGCGGGCGGATCGAGCGGAATCACGGTCGGACTCGCGGGATCGGACCAAGTGGTCGAGCTGGACACCGACGCCGTCGGCGCCGAGGCCAGTTGCGTGATGCGGTTGCGTGCGAAGTCGCCGCGGACACTGGGCTCGCCTTGAGACGTTCCGATGTTGTTGCGCGCGTCCGTGTTGAGCATCCAGTACTTGCCGTCGCTGTTGGCGCCGTGCGCGAACATCACCGTCCCCATTCCGCGCGCGACGGGAATGACGCTGCCGCTGGTGGTGGTGGTTTCCGGAGTGATGAGGAACAGATCGAAGTCGGGGAAGTCGTCCGGGCTCGCCGGTCGAACCACGGACGTGCCGTCGACGAGTCCGCCATCCCAGGCGGTGTTGTTTCCCGAGATCAGCGGCGCGACGTAGACCTTGCCTTCCGCGCCCTCGCTGAGAAACAGCGGCGCCTTCCACTTCGGGTGCAGCGTCGAGTCGCCTTCTCCGCCGAAGACCCGCACGAAGCCGTGGTCGGTGGCGCGCAGATCGATCTGCAGCACCGTGTCCGCACCCGAGCACGACACGAACGCCATGTCGGTGGCGTCGAGCACCAGGATGTCGCCAGGCTCCGACATCTGTCCGTGGTAGCTGAACGTCTGGCCGAGCTGGTGCGTCCGGAGCAGCGCGCCATTCGAGCGCAGGTAGCGCGTGACCGTCCAGTTGCCTCGCGACACGACCAGAATCTCGTCGTCGGAGGTTCCCGAGGCATTGTCGTACCCGCTCCAGTGCGCCACCGAAACCGGCCTTCCCGCGCACGGATAGGGATCCGAGACGACGTGGGTTCCGATGTTGACGCGGTAGAGCGAGTTCTCGCGCTCGCTCACGGCCCAAAGTTCCGCGCTCGAGTAGCTCCCCGCGGCGTCGATGATGACCATCGGCCGCACCGGAAACGTCGCCAAGTCGACGCCCGGTCCCTCGATGTTGTCGTACTTGTCGTAGGGCGCCTCGCCGATCCCATCGGTCGGAAGGTCCGGCGGTTCCTGGGCGGCGCCGACGCTGGATAGGAGAAGGCAAGCGCCGAGGAGGACGCTCGCGGAACGAAAGCTGACGTGGAGCATGTGGGTGCCTACGGTTCGGGTGTCCGCCCGCGGCGAGCACGTTCGGACTTGTGTCGAGCCTCCTCGCCGCGGCGTCTACGTCCGCCGCAACCGCCGCGGTCGACGCAATCGCACCGATTCGGACAAACTCTCTTGGGAGCGGTGTTCGATTCGCGAGTCCGCCCGAGCACCGGCCTGCCCGCCGAAGCACGGCGGGTCGAGCCGCGCACTTCCGCCTGCTAACCTCGCGCGCATGTGCCAAGTTGCCGTGCTTCGACTCGGGCGTGACGGCTCGCGCCGAGCAGCGCCGTGTCGACGTCCACGCCACCTCGCAGCGGGCGGCGCGCTCGAGTTCGCGTCGCGTCGAGTCGAGCCCACCGCGCTTCGAAACGCGCCATGACGCGCCGCGTCGACACGTTGGTCGTCGGCGGCGGCATCTCCGGGCTCGCGT
>CALFYL010000332.1 GCA_937952135.1 uncultured Planctomycetia bacterium | reverse complement strand
GGAGAGCGCAGCACGGGCAAGACGCTGAACCTCGTGCGTCGCTTCGAGCCCGGCGTGTGGAACTTCACGGACGTGAGGGTCGATCCCACCTTGTTCCGCGAGCCGGCGCCGCTGCGGCGCTGAGCTTCAAGTCCGAGCGCGATCCGCTCGCGCGCATTGCAGCGCGACGTCCATGCGAGACGCAGCTCTCAGTCGAACTGCAGGAAGTACCTTAGGTGGTCGATCCAGCTCCACTCGATCCAGCGCATCAGGTCGCCGGTCAGCAGACCCTCATACTCGATTCTGAGCTGCAAGCCGTGCGTGTCGCAGCTTGGCAGGGTCGCGAGGAGTTCGACGGCGCGGGCGTGCCCCTTCTCCGTCGACAGCGCCTCCAGAGCGGCGCGCGCAACCTCGACTTCGTGACGACGCCACAGCGTCGGAGGCACGAGCAGTGCGATCAAGGCGGTGAGCGCGCCGGCGCTTTGCAACGCCAAGTTGCGTGGCTCTTTCGCTCCCCAGAGACCCTGCGCAGCTCCAGCGTAGGCGACGGCCGTGCCCCACGGCACGAGTCCGAACAACCCGATGAACATCAACAGGCCGAGCAAGGACGCAGGCAACAAGAGCACACCCGTGAGCAAAGCGAACGGCGCTCCGACACAAAACGCCGCGAGCATCGCGCCGCGCACGAACTCCGACTTCGGCGGCCACCACGCGTACCAGGCGAACAGTGCGAGCTCGAGTCCGACGAACCAGCGGATGCAAGACGTCCACGCGCCGTAGACGTGGAACATGCGATGGTCGAGCGCGAAACACACGATCGGCAGCCACAGCCCGAACGCCAGCCACAGCTTTCGGCGGCGCAGAGGCGGCCGACTCACGCGAGCAGTTCGCGCACCACGCGCCCTTCGACGTCCGTCAAGCGGAAGTCGCGGCCTTGGCTGAAGTAGGTGAGGCGCTCGTGGTCGAAGCCCAGAAGGTGCAGCAACGTCGCGTGCAGGTCGTGCACCGAGACCGGGTTCTCGACGATGTTGTAGCTGTAGTCGTCGGTGCGGCCGTAGCTCACGCCCGGGTTCACACCGCCGCCCGCCATCCACACCGTGAAGCAGCGCGGGTGGTGGTCGCGGCCGTAGTTGGTCTCGGTGAGATCGCCTTGGCTGTAGACGGTGCGCCCGAACTCACCGGCCCACACGACGAGCGTGTCGTCGAGCAAGCCGCGGCGCTTGAGATCCTTGAGCAGCGCCGCCTGCGGCTGGTCGACGGCCCCGCACTGGTCGCGGATCTCCTTCGGTAGGTTTCCGTGCGCATCCCACCCGCGCATGTAGAGCTGGATGAAGCGCACGCCGCGCTCCGCGAGCCGCCGCGCGAGCAGGCAATTCGCCGCGAACGTGCCGGGCTTCGACACTTCGGGGCCGTACATCGCGAGCGTCTCCGCGTCTTCGGTGGAGAAGTCAGTCAGCTCGGGCGCCGACATCTGCATGCGGAACGCCATCTCGTGCTGCGCGATGCGCGTGCGGATCTCGGGGTCGAGCGTCTCGTCGAACTCGCGCTCGTTGAGCTGCGCGACGAGGTCGAGCATGCGGCGGCGGTCGGCGCGCTCGACGCCCGGAGGGTCCTTGAGGTACAGCACCGGATCGCCGGCCGAGCGCAACTTGCAGCCTTGATGCTCGCTCGGCAGAAAACCGCTGCCCCAGAAGCGCGCCGACAGCGCCTGCATGTTGCCCAGGCCCTGCGTGATCATCACTACGAAGGTCGGCAGGTTCGCGTTCGCGCTGCCGAGGCCGTAGCTCATCCACGATCCGAACGACGGCCGGCCCGGCTGCTGCGTGCCGGTCTGAAAAAACGTGATGCCCGGCTCGTGGTTGATCGCTTCGGTGTGCATCGAATGCACGAAGCACAGCTCGCGCGCGAGCGACGCGGTGTGCGGGATCAACTCGCTGAGCCACACGCCGTTCTGGCGGTTCTCGTAGCGGCTGAACTTGAACAGCGACGGCGCGACGGGGAAGCGCGACTGGCCGCTGGTCATCGTCGTGAGACGCTGGCCTTGGCGGATCGAGTCGGGCAAGTCCTGGTTGAAGCGTCGGCGCAGCTCGGGCTTGTAGTCCCACAGGTCGATCTGGCTCGGCGCGCCCTCCATGTGGAGGTAGATCACGCGCTTGGCCTTCGGCGCGAAGTGCGGGCCGATGGGGGACACGACGTTCGAGCGCGCGGCGCTCGCGCGCGGGGAAAGTCCGCCCAGCGAGCCGAGCGCCATCGCGCCGAGGCCCGCGCCGACACCGGCGGCGCCGAGGCCGAAGAAGCGCCGCCGAGTCAGTTCGAGTTGCCGTTCGCGGATCGGGTTCATCGTGCGCTCCTTCGGTCTCAGCTCCGGCTGATCGTGGCGTCGAGGTTGAGCAGGGCGTTCGCGATCATCGTCCAGGCCGCGAGCTCGCGCGCGTCGACGTCCTTCGAAGTCATCGCTTCTCCGAGCTCGACGAGCTTCGCGGCGCCCTCGGCGTCGTTCGAATAGCGCTCGCGGAAGGCGGCGAGCGTCTGGCGGAGCGCGTCGAGCTCCTCGGCGACCGGAACGCGCGACGTGCAGCGCCGGAACATGCTCGCGAGCTTGGCGTCGTCGTCCGCGGCGTTCGCGTCGCCGAGCGTGCGTTGCGCGAGCACGCGCGCCGCCTCGACGAATTGCTCGTCGTTCCACAGCACGAACGCCTGCAACGGCGTGTTCGTCGCGTTGCGCTTGATCGTGCAGAACTCGCGCGTCGGCGCGTCGAGCATGAGCAGCGCCGGCGGCGGGCACGCGCGCTTCCAGTACGTGTACAAGCTGCGCCGCCACAGCCCGTCGCCGTTGTCGCGCTCGTAGATGCGCGTGTTCGACTGGAGCATCGCGACCTCTTGCCACAAACCCTCGGGCTGGTACGGCTTCGCGCTCGGGCCGCCGAAGCGCTCGACGAGCAGGCCGGCGACGAAGAGCGCGCTGTCGCGAATCTCTTCCGCGCCCAGGCGCCGCCGCGGCGAAAACGCGAGCCAGCGGTTCTGCGGATCGCGGTCGCGCAGCTCGGGCCGCGCGCGCGAGCCTTGACGGTACGTGTTGCTCGTCACCATCAGCGTCAGCACGTGCTGCACGTTCCAGCCGCTCTCGCGGAACTCGGTCGCGAGCCAGTCGAGCAGCTCCGGGTGGCTCGGCCACTCGCTGCGCAGGCCGAAGTCGTCGCTCGTGGTGACGAGGCCCGTGCCGAAGACCATCTCCCACAGGCGGTTGACCGCGACCCGCGCGACGAGCGGGTTGTGCGGCGCGGTCATCCACTGCGCGAGGCCGAGACGGTTCGCAGGCGCGCCTTCGGGCAACGCGCCGAGCGCCGTCGGCACTCCGCGCGGCGCCGGCCGCGACTTGTCGGGCTTGTCGTACTGGCCGCGCATCAGCACGTACGTCTCGCGCGGCTTCGCCATTTCGCGCATGACCATCGTGCGCGGCGTGCGCGCGTCGATCTCGGCGAGCTGCTTGTCGAGCCCGGCCACGCGCTCGGCCTTCGCGCGGTACTCGGGCGAGGCGTCGAGGCGCCACGCGTTCTGGAGGCGCGCGTCGAGCTCGCTCCAACGCTTGTCCGCCGGCACGAGCGCCGCGCAAAGCTCGCGCGTGAAGCGTTCGGCGCCTTCGAGCGCCTTGAAGTAGAAGCCGCCCAGTCCTCCCGTGTTGACGATCTTGAACACGAGGTCGTTCGCGCCGGCGTTCAGCGCGATCGTGCCCTTGTCCTGGTCGACGCCGACGGCGCGGTCGATCTGGTTCTTCGCGGCCTCGACGCCGTTGACGAACAAGCGGAAGCCGTCGTCGCTGCCGAGCGAGACCTCGAGCGTGCGCGCCGTCGGACTGAAGATTCGCTTCGCTACATAAGAAGCCGCGGTTCCATCCGGCGTGGCGTTCGTCACGCCGTCCTTGAAGCCGATCTCGGTGCGCCAGGTCAGCTCGCCGAACTTCTGCGCGAAGTCGAGCGGGCCGTCCTCGGGGCCGAAGCGCTTCTCGAACACCTCGCCCCGCGCCGCGGGGAACGGGCCGCAGATGCGCCAGGCGCTCGCGGCGAGCGGGAGGCGGTCGAGCAACGCGTCCGTCGCGCGCGCAACCTCGACGCGCGTGCGCCCGAACGCGTGCTGCGGATAGACCGAGCGATACTGCAGCGTCACGCGCAACTCGGTTCCGCCTTCGAAGCCGAACGGCTCGTCGCTGAGCAGCATCGCGACGCGCGGACCCGTACGGTTGTGCGCATCGACCGCCCAACCCAACGAGTCGGTGTCGAGCGTGTTGACGACGCCGAAGTCGCCGTTCTGCTGCTCGAAGTCGGCCCAAGCCCACACGAACCGCACCTTCCGTTCTTGAGCGGGGTCGCGCACCGAGCGCGCGACGACCTCGAGGCCGCTCAAGACCGCATTGCCGTTCGGCGCGCGGCCGACGAGCCCGTTCACGTGGCTCGGATCCGTCAATGCGTCGAGGCGCAGCAGGCGCAAACCGGTCGCGTCGGTTCGCAGCACGAGTTCGTGATCCTCTTGAGCAGGCTTGGCGCCCGACGCGAGCACCGAACCGTCGCTCTGCACGGTCAACGTGACGTCGTTCGTCGCGGCGGCCTTCACGACCTGCGACTGCGCCCACTCGACCCCGCCCTCGCGCTGCAGCTCCGCCAGGAACTCCGCGAAGCGCAGCTCGTCGTCCGGCGACGGGCGCTCCAGGTCCTCGCGCGCGAGCGCGAGTTCCGCTTCAACGCGCGCTTGCTCGGCCTTCAGCTCTTCCGACGGCGCCTTGATGAACGGCTCGAAGGCGCGGTTGGCGTCGGGGAGCTGCGAGTAGAGCCCCGGCTCCTCGTTCGAGTTGAAGTACGAGTAGAAGCGGAAGAACTCGTCCTGGCTCACGGGATCGTATTTGTGCTCGTGGCAGCGCGCGCAGCCCATCGTGAGCCCGAGGAACACCTGGCCCGTCGTCGCCGCGCGGTCCACGGCGTATTCGACGCGGTATTCCTCGTCGATCGCCCCGCCTTCGTCCGTGATCACGTGGTTGCGGTTGAAACCGCTCGCGATGAGTTGCGCCTGCGTCGCGTCGGGCAGCAAGTCGCCCGCGATCTGCTCGGTGAGGAAGCGATCGAAGGGCATGTTGTCGCGGTACGCGTTGAGCACCCAGTCGCGCCACGGCCAGATCTGCCGGCCCGCGTCCATGTGGATGCCGTTCGTGTCCGCGTAGCGCGCCGCGTCGAGCCACGGAGTCGCCATGCGCTCGGCGTAGCGCGTGAGGTAGGGCTCCTGCGTCATCAAGCGCGCGACCCACCGCTCGTAGGCGTCATCGCGAGTGTCGGCGAGGAACTCGTCGAGCTCTTCGGGCGTCGGCGGAAGCCCCGTGAGGTCGAGGAAGACGCGCCGCAAGAGCGTCTCGCGCTCCGCCGCCGGGCTCGGCGCAACGTCCTCGCGCTCGAGCTTCTCGAGCACGAATGCGTCGACCGGGTTGCGCACCCACGCCGTGTCCTTCACCTGCGGCAGCGGCGGCCGCGTCGGCGCGACGAAGGCCCAGTGCGGCTCGTAGACGGCGCCTTCGTCGATCCAACGCTCGAGCAGCTCGAGCTCTTCGCCCGTCAGGGCCTTCTTGTGGCTCGCCGGCGGCGGCATCACGTCGTCGGGATCGGTCGCCGTCACGCGCGCGAAGAGCTCGCTCGCGCGCGCATCGCCCGGCACGAGCGCTTCGCTCGCGAGTGCGGCGTCGCGATCGTCGAGCCGCAACTTCGCCTGGCGCGAGGCCTCGTCGGGCCCGTGGCAGCGAAAGCACTTGTCCGAGAGGATCGGGCGAATGTCGCGGCCGTAGCGCAGCGGCGTCGTGCGCGCGCTCGTCGGAGCGTCCGCGCGTTCGCCGCCTGCGCCGGCGCCGAGGGCGAGCGCCGCAGCGCTCAGGACAACCAAACTTCCGTGCCAGACGTGGGGGGATCCCATGGATGCGCGAAGGGTCTCGCCGCGGGCGGGTTCGGGGGGACGAGGAGGCGGATTCGAAGCGCGAGTCGGCGCCATCGTAGCTCGCCTGCGCGCGTCGCGGCGCGGGTTCGGGGCCGAAGCGTGCGGCGCCGGCGCTCGAGCGGGCGGTGGAGCGCGTTTCGAGCGCGAATCAGCCGCGCGAGCGGCGGAACACGAGCACGTCGTGGCTCGTCGTGACCTCGAGCGCGTCCAGTTGCTCGAGCGCGTCTCGTTCGCGGGCCCGCGCGCAACGGTAGGTCGCGGCGGCGAGCCGTGCGAGCGAACCGCGCTCGAGTTTCATCCGCGCGCGCGCCGTGCGCTGGCTCGCGAGCTCGAAGTGCGGCGCGAGCTCGGCGGCGACGCGCTCGACCCGCGGCGCGTCGTGGACCTCGCCGAGCACCGCTCCGCGAAGCTCGGCCAGATCGTCGGCGGCGGGCATGGCGACCAGCAGCGCGCTGTTCGCGCCGAGCGTGCGCGCGAATTCGTCGCGCGGCCGGCGGCCGTCGATCGACAGCGCCAGCGCGAGCGAGCCGTCCACGAGCGGCAAGCGCCGGTCGGCGTTCGCGACGACCCAGGTGTGCGCGGGATGGCGCCGCGCGGCGAGCTCGACCGCGTGCGCGGAGAGATCGATGCCGATGCCGTGCAGGCCCGTTTTGGCGCAAACCGCGGCCAAGAAGCGCCCGTCGCCGCAGCCGAGGTCCGCTGCGAAAGCGCCGGGAGCGAGCTCGAGATTGCTCGCGACTTCGACCAGCGCACTTTCGAGCACCGCTCCGAAACCTTCGTCGAGCAGCTCGCGCCTCGAAAGCGCCGTCGCGCGCGAATCGCCGGCCTCGAGCGAGCGCCGATCCTGCGGCTGCAGCAAGCTGACGTATCCGCTGCGCGCCACGTCGAAGCTGTGCCCGCGCTCGCAGACCCAGCTCGCGCCGCGCCGCTCGAGCGGCAGTCCGCACGCGCGAACGCTGCACGCGAGCGGGGGAGAGGTGGGCGACATCCCGCGAATCGTAGCGGCGGCTGAGCCTCAACTCGTCCTCGCCTTCGGGCGCCGAAACTCGGCGTGGCCGCCGCCGCGAGTTGCGCTAGCCACGCGAGCGCCCCGCCGGCGCGAACCAATGACGACACGCTCCTGGGTCAAGGTCGTTGCGGCCCTCGCGATGGTCGTGCTGCTCGCGCTTGCGATCTGGAGCGTCGATTCGACGCAGGAGCCGTCGGCGCCGTCTGTCGAACAGCGCCCCGTCGCGCCGAGCGCTCCAGCGCCGCTCGAATCCGCCGCCGAGCGTTCCGCCGATGCAACGGAAGCGGCATCGAGTCGCACCCCGATCGCCGAGGTCGAACCTCCGCCGGCGGAACTCCTCGTGACCGTCGTCGACGGAGTCAGCGAAGCGCCCGTCGCCGGTGCAACGGTGTTCGTCGAACGAGAAGACCTGGATCCTCTCGAGCGAGAGTTGACGGAAGAGCACTACGGCTACGAAGGGGCGCAAGTCGCCGAGCGTTTGGGCGCGAAGTTCGTTTGCGACGCGAGCGGAGCGGCGCGAGTTCCGCGGCCCACTCGCTCGCTCACGATTTGGGCGCACAGCGGCGACCGCTACGGGGTCGCCGAGGTAGAGCCTGGCGACGAGCAGGTGAGCGTCGAGCTCTACGAGCACTGCGTGGTCCACGTCGAGATCGTCGACCGTCGCGGCGAGCCCGCGAGCGGCGTCGACGTACGTTTGTTCGAGCCCACCTTGGACGAGTGGGACGACGTCCTTTGGACGACGACCGACGAGCACGGACGCGCCGTGTTCACGTTCGAGCGCCCCGATGTATCGGACGAGCCCGTTAGCTATCGATTGGCGACGCCGTTCGTCACCTGCGAGCCGGAGTTCCACGAGTTTGCGACCGCAAGTTCTCCGAACGAAGTGCTTCGGTTGGCCATTGGCGAGACCGGGGCCGTTGAACTCTCCGTCGCCAACTCAGATGGAAAGCGGGTGGAGGTTCCCGCGCTGCTCAGGCTCGAAGTCGAGGCCGAGAGCGACGACGCTCTCGCGTTTGGACTCGCCAACGGCGGCTGGCGGTCCACACCGACTGCGGAAGGCCACGCTCGCTTCGAACGCATTGGCTTGGGACTTCGCCTGCAAACCGATGCCTACCTGAGCGGCTACTGGTTCTCGGAGCGCACGATCACCGGCCCGCGCGAGGCCGGGGAGTCGATCTCCAGCCTGGTTCTCATCGAGCGACTCCAAGGCGTGGTGAGAGGACGCATCGTCGATCCCGACGGAAAGCCGCTCGCTCAGCGTCGGTTGCAGGGACGCACGCTCTGGCGCTCTGCGGACGGAAGCGTCGGGGAGTTGGATGTGCTTGGGGCCGGTCGGAGCAACGACGACGGCCGCTTCGAAGTGCTCATGACCAACTTCTCCCCGGGACAGATGGGTCCGACGCTCGACGTTACCGCACAGCGCGCCGGCAAGCCGAGCGCAACTGCAAGCGTGCCTGTGCCGCTCCCCATCCAGGAGGGAGTGCTCGTCGCTCGCGATGTCTATGAGCTCGGCGAGATCGTCGTGACCGTCCGACCCGCGTTCGTTTGCGGCCAAGTGTTCGACGAGTACGGCATCGCGAACGCTCAAGTCTCGGTGGAGCTGTTCGAGTTGGATGCCGACGGGACCCGACGCCTTCGCGGTGTCGAGTACGTCGGCGGAGGCGGCGCCTTCGAGTTCCGGTGCCCGGATTGCCCGGAGTCGTTGCTGGTTCGTGCGATCTCCGAATCCCGTGCTCCCGGCGAGCCGCAAACGGTGACTCGCGGTCAAACCGACGTGGCCCTTCGGCTCGGAGAACGGATCGAGCTCGGCGAGTTCCGCGGCAAGTTTCTGCTCCCAGAAGGCGCCGACGGCGAAGAACTCCACTTGCGGGTCACGCGCACCTCGGATGGTTCATCCAAAGGCGGTTACGAGCTGACTTCGTCGGGCGAGTTCGTCGCGGATTTCCTCCTGCCCGGAACCTACGCGCTTCGCGTCTTCCTTCATCATCAAGAGCTCGCGCTCGTCGAGGGCATCGAAGTCGCGCCGACGAAGACCACGATGCTCGAGCCCATCGACCTGCGCGAACGAGTGCATGCGATCTCGGTGCGCGTGCGGGACGCCGCCGGAGCGCCCATTCGAGGCGCGAAGTTGAGCGTGCTCGATGACGACAGCGACGTTTCGAGCGTGTGGTCCGACGCGAACGGCCTTGCAACGCTCACGAGCCTCTCGACGAGCCACGAGCTCCTCGTTTCGGCCGCCGGCTTTCGACCGCGAGTGATCCCGAGCGTTACCACCGGTCTTGAAGTCGCGCTCGACGCCGGACTCGACGTGCAACTCCGCCGTCCGGAGCTGGGCCCCGCCGCCCGCGAGTTCGAACTCCATCTCGAACTGTGCTACGTCGGCCCCGAGCTGCCCGGTGTTCACTCCGACCACCTCGTGCTCGCGCTGCCGAGCGACTCTCCTACGCTCGTCCGCCTGCCGTTCGCAGGCCGCTACGAACTCTTCGACGCGAAGTGGGTCCACCGCGTCAC
>CALFYL010000331.1 GCA_937952135.1 uncultured Planctomycetia bacterium | reverse complement strand
TCTCGCGCAAGGTGCTGTGGGAGAAGATGCGCGACTTCGGCATGCTCGAAGGCAAAGAGGGCGAGCCGAACGGCGAAGAGAGCTGAGCCGAGCGCCGCTGGCTCGGAGCGTGAGTCACGCGTTCAGGTTGGCGTTGGCTGCTCAGCCGTGGTGGCCCCAGATTCGGTCCGCCGAACTCCAGGACCACGCGGAGGAGAAGCCCGTCCAGATGCGGAAGCCGTAGTGACCGTCCTCTTCCCAGTAGTCCACGTGCCCGATTCGAGCGAGGTAGGGCGCTGCAGGCGAGGGAGCGTCGACCGCGGCGAACGACTTCGGGGGAGAGCCGACTTGCGCGACGTGCGCGTCGATTTCGGGCGCAAAGGACTCGAGCCAACAACGCGCTCGGTATTCGAGGTAGTTCTCGATCCCTAGGGTCGCTGGCAGGACACAGAAGGCTGCTACGCCGACCCTGAGGATCTGACCCGGAGTGTAGTCGCCCGGTGCACGCGCGTCCGGCCGATCGAAAGCGAGCCAGGCGGCGGCGCACACGGCGACCACCAGTCCGCCCAGCGCGACGGCCCCCGCGTAAAGCGGCCCGAGAATCTGGCTCGGCTCCAACGCCGCAAGGGTGGCCAGGCCCAGCACCGGCGCGATCCACAGCAGCGCGGCCTGTGCGAGTCGGCGAACGCGGCGCAGCTCCATGGGCGCCATGCTATTCGTGCGGCGCGAGCGGAGGAGACCCTTCGACGGGAGCGCGCGAACGAGGGACGCGGACGTGCGAGCACGCGCCGCCGCCCGTCGCCAGCGTGGTAAAACGCCGCGGATGGTTCGCCCCGCGCCTGTGCTTCCGCGAGTCCGGCTCGAGGCGGGCGCGTGCGTCATCGCCGATCTGCACCTCGACGTGGGGCCGAGCGGGATCGAGCCGCGCGCGTTTCTCGACTTTCTGCGCGGCGTGCGCGGGCGGTCGCGGCTCGTGGTGCTCGGCGATCTGTTCGATGCGTGGATCGGGCCGGCGCAGATGGAGCTCGAGTCGGCGAAGCGCGTCGTCGGCGCGCTGCGTGAGCTCGCCGACTCGGGCACGGCGCTCGACATCGTCGTCGGGAACCGTGACTTCCTGCTCGAGCGGCGCTTCGAGGAGCGCAGCGGCGCGCGCGTGCACGGCTCGGGGTTCGTGGGGGAGCTGGACGGCGGAAAGCGCATGCTCGTCGTGCACGGCGACGAGTTCTGCACGCTGGACCTCGGCTACCAGCGGCTCAAGCGCGTTCTGCGCTCGAAGCCGATGCTGTGGACCGCGCCGCGCCTGCCGCGGGCGATGGCGCTGGGAATCGCGCGCCGGCTGCGCCGCGCGTCGGTGAACGCGCTCGCGGTCAAGCCCGCGGCCGAGAAGCAGCAGCAGCGCGCGGCGGTCGGGCAGTGGGCCGCGCGGACCGAATGCGACATCGTGGTGTGCGGGCACGCGCACGAGCTGCGCGACGAGCCCGTGGCGGCCGGCGCCGGGCGCACCGCGCGCTGGATCGTGCTCGACGCCTTCGGGGGCGCGCGCGACGCGCTCGAAGTCGCTCCGGGCGGCGAAATCCGGCTGTGCGCGAGCGCCCAACTCGCGCGGAGAATCTGAGACGGACCCGCGCCCGGCCTGACGAGCGCCCCGGCGCCCGAAGCGGCCCCTTGATGCTCCCGGAGGCGTCCGTACACTGTTCGGCCCTCACGTTTGCCCATGATCATCGCCATCGACGGACCGGCCGGGGCCGGCAAGAGCACCGTCGCGAAGTTGGTGGCGAAGCAGCTCGGCTTGACCTTCCTCGACACCGGCGCGATGTACCGCGCCGTGACGCTCGAAGTGCTCGCCCGCGGCGTCGATCCGGAAGACGCGGCGGCCTGCGCGCGGATCGCGGCTTCGCTGAAGCTCGAATTCGACGCGCAGGGCAAGATCCACCTCGACGGTCGCCCGGGCGAACCGGCGATCCGCAGTTCCGCTGTCACGCGCGCCGTGTCCGCGGTCTCCGCGCACGCCGCCGTCCGCGAGCACATCGTCGCTCAGCAACAACGCATCGCGGCTTCGTCGCGCGGCGTCGTGGCCGAGGGGCGCGACACGACCACCGTCGTGTTCCCGCGCGCCGACCACAAGTTCTTTGTCACTGCAAGTTCGAACGAACGCGCGCGCCGCCGCGCGCTGGAGCTGCACACGCCCGAGGCCGAGGCCCAGATCCGCGCCGACATCGAGCGCCGCGACCGGCTCGACTCGACGCGCGCCGTCTCGCCGCTGGTCAAGGCTCTCGACGCGCTCGAGATCGTGACCGACGGCAAGTCGATCGACGACGTCACGCGCGAGCTGCTCGCCGCGATCGGAGCGACGCCATGAGCGAGAGCACGAGCGAAGCCGCGCCGAGCGAGATCCTCACGCACCGCACGCCCGGCTACTGGGCTGCGTGGGGTCTGACCCGCGCCTTCTACAGCGTGTACTTCCGCGAGAGCTTCGAGGGACGAGAGCACCTGCCGACGAGCGGCGGAGTGCTGGTGGTCGCGAACCACCAGTCGTTCCTCGACATCCCGCTGGTCAGCCACGCCGTTCCGCGGCACGTGTCCTTCGTCGCGCGCGACACGCTCGCGCGCTCGAAGCCGCTGGCCTGGCTCATGCGCACCTGCGGCGCCGTGTTGATCAAGCGCGGCGCCTCGGACCGCGCGGCGCTGCGCGAAGCGGCCCAGCACCTCGAGCGCGGCGATGTCGTGGCGATGTTCCCCGAGGGAACGCGCAGCCCCGACGGCAGCGTCCAGCCCTTCCGCCCCGGAGCGATCCTCGCGGCGCGCCTCGCCAAGGTCCCGATCGTGCCCTGCGCGATCCGCGGCGCCTTTGCGGCCCTCGGCCGCGACGCGCGCTTTCCGCGGCCGGCCAAGCTGCGCGTGACCTTCGCGCCCGCCATCGACTCGAGTGCGGCCGACGCGCTCGAGCAGGCGCAAGCCGCGATCGTGCGCATCGTGGAGAGCGAGCGCGAAGGCGAGCGCCGCTGAGCCGCGCGAGTTCGAACTCCTCGACATCCACTGACAACCCTCTCGACCCGCAGCAACGTGCCGCGGGTCCGTCCGACCCTCAACCCGTTTTCAAACCCGTCCCCAGGACCCCTTTTCATGGCCACCGCTTCTCGTCGCGTCAAACAGTTCGACCTGGACCCGACCCTCCTCGACGCGCAGGTACTCGCCGCCGTCGGGTCGTTCAGTGACGCCGAACTCGCCGACGCCCTCAATTCCTCGGTGCGCGACATCGCGCCCGGTCAGATCGTCAACGCCATCGTCGACTCGGTCGACGAGCGCACCGGCAT
>CALFYL010000330.1 GCA_937952135.1 uncultured Planctomycetia bacterium | reverse complement strand
AGCGGAGCTGGCGCATCCCCGCCAAGGTGCGCGCGCTGTTCGCCGAACTCGGCCCTGCGCCGAACTGAGCGCTCGAGGCGGCGTGCGCGTCAGCGCGTCGACGCGGCGATGACAGCGCGAGTCGCGATCGCCAAGCGTTGCGCCAACCGGCGCGCAGCGGCCTCGTGTTCGCTGCGGCGATCGTTGGCGTCTTCGATCTCATGATCGAGGAGCCTTTCGCGTACAGCCGCGTCGTCTGCCGACGTGCGCCCCGGTTTCGACGTGTCGCGAGAGTCGCTGTTGCGCCTGGTCACGCGTCACCTCCGAGCGCCAGCTTCAACTTCTGGAGCGCGCGGTGCTTGAGCACGCGCACGTGGCCCGCCTGGAGTCCGAGCTGCGCTGCAACCTCGCTTGCTTCCCGCCCATCGAGGAACGCGAGCACCACGTCCTGTTCCACCGTGCTCAGTCCCGCCAGCGCCTGCGCCAGTCGCTCGTTCTCTTCGCGCGCGAGCACTTCCAGGACGGCCTTGTCGACCTCCGCGTCGGGCGGATCGTCGGGCAGCGGCGCCTCGCGCAACGCGGCTCGCTGCACGCGCGAGACCGCAGCGCGGACGAACCCGAACAACCAGCGCGCGATCTCGACGCGCTCGGGAATCGACTCGCGCTTGCGCACGAAGTCGAGCCAAGCCTCCTGGACTGCGTCTTCCGCGTCGTGCGCCGCGAGCGACTTCGCCGCGTAGGCGAGCAGCGCCGCCCCGTGTTGTTCGAATAGCGCGTCGAACGCACTCGCTTCGCCCGAGCGCAGCCGCTCGAGCAGGTCGAGTCCCAGCCCCGCCGTGGATCGCCGTACTGGCGAATCGACGCGCAACTCAGCCCGCAGCCGCTTCCACAGCCCGCCGCGCAAGCGCTCGGCGCTTGCACGGTGCTCGGGCCGCACGTCGGGCCGCGGGACGTCGAGGAGTTGGCGCAACCGTTCCACGAGTTGCTTGGACATCGAGCGCGGAGACTACGGCGCGACGCTGCGCTGCGTATCCTGCTCGGCGGCGGCTCGGCGCAGCTGCCTGAGGAACACGACTACGTCATCGCGCTTGATCGCCACGAGCGCGTCGGCGAACGGTCGTGGTCCCTGTGCGTCGGGCAGCACATCGATGTCGCCGCCGCCGGAGAGCCAGTAGATGTAGCGAGCGACGGTCGAGTGCGGCTCACCCACCTCGCTGAGCGCGCTCAGTCCCGCGTCGAGGTCCTTAGCGCGCTCCGCGCCCGCTCGCGCTCCAAGGGCCGTTCGTGCGAGTTCAACCGGCGAGACGGCTGGCGCAGCCTGACCGAACTGCCGCAGCAACGGGTGTCCCGGAGCGGTTGCTTGCAGAACGTTCAATGCATGAGCAATGAACTGCGCGCCTTCTTCCTGCGAGCCATTCTCGAGAAGCATCCGGCCCAGCGCGAACTCGGTCTCCGCGGTCGAGTAGTGCTCGCGCGTCCCGTAGGTCTTGGCCTCGATCTCGAGCACGCGCCGTAGCGTCTCGATCGCGCGCGCCCTCTCGCCTTGCTGACTCAGCACCATCGCGAGCGAGTGCATCGATGCGGCGACGGAGGGGTGCTCGTCGGTGCCCAGCACCCGGCGCTTAATCTGCAGCGCGGCTTCGAGCTGCTGACGCGCTTCGCCAAGTTCACCCTGCATCTGCAGTGCACGGGCCAGTTCGTGCATTCCCATTGCCACTTCAAGGTGCGTGTCAGTGCCGAACGCTCGGAGTCGAATCTCGAGAGCACGTTCGAAGAGGTCACGTGCCTCGGAGACGTCGCCCTCTTCGAGACGTACGCTGGCAAGCGCCTGCATCGATGCAGCGACATCCGGGTGCTCGTCGGTGTTCAGCACATATCGTCTGATTTCCAGCGAGCGTTCCAGCAACCTACGGGCGGCTGCAAGGTCGCCGTCGAGGCGGAGCACGTGTGCGAGTGCTTGCATTGATGCGGCGACGTGCGGATGCAGGTCCGTGCCAAGCATGCGGCGAGTAATTTCATGGGCGCACTCGAGCTGTCGGCGTGCGCCGGCGATGTCTCCTCCGTCGCGAAGCACACTGGCTAGCTCGTGCAAGGATGACGCGACATCCGGGTGCTCATCAGTACCTACGACGAGCTTCCAAATCTTCAACGAGCACTCGATCTCCCGACGTGCGCCCGTTAGGTCGCCTTGAGCTCGAAGAACAGCCGCGAGTTCGTGCCTAGTGGCAGCCACGCTGCGGTCTTCATTCGTGCCGCGCACTCTGAGAGTGATTGCCAGCGAGCTCTCGAGCAGCTTCTGGGCGCCGACCAAGTCACCCTGATCGCGCAGCACACGAGCGAGTTCATGCAACGAAGCGGCGACATCTAAGTGCTCATCGGTACGCAAGACACTTCGGTTGATTTGCAGCGAGCGCTCAAGCGAGCGACGCGCGCCAATGAGATCGCCTTGGGTCAGAAGCAGTCCAGCGAACGCGTGCAGCACCATCGCCTCTTCTCGTGGGGCCACCGTTCGAGCTTCGGCGATCCGTTTGGCAGCTTCGAAGTGGGCTCGGGACTCCGGTAGCCGTGCGACGTGGTGCGCCGCATCACCCGCGAGAAAGCAGGAGATGAAGCCAGCTGGAAAGATGCTGACTTGGCGATCGGCGCGCTCGTAGTTGACCAAGTACAGTCCCTGGCGCTGAACGTAGCGGCGCAGAAACTGGCCCGTTCGATCGGCGATGTTCTCGGCTCGCGCAGCCAGCGCGTGCTCCCACGCCAGGGCCACAAGTGCGGCATCGTGACCATCCTCCGTCTTTGCCGCCCCCTCAAAGAACTCCGCCGCAACTCGATGCCAACGCTCCATGCCGTTCCTCGCGAGCTCGGGCACGACGAGCGGACTGACGCGGTATGCGCGCTGGCGGTCGAATCCACCGAACTCGAGCAGGCCGAGGTTCGCGAGCGCCGGCGCCTGCTGTTCGAGATCGAGCTGCAGACCCTCGCCCATCGGCAGCAGCGCCTCGAACGGGACCGCGATCTCGTAGACGCGCGCGCGCTCGAGGAAAGTGCGCACATCGGGATGAGCCTCGCTCGTCGCGCGGTCGATGGCGGCGTGGAACAGGAACAGCCGCGCGAGGTTCGCCTGCGCCTCGGGATCGCTAACGCCCTCCTTCCACACGGGCAGTTCGAGCCGCGAGCGCCGCACGAGCTCGTCGATCTCCTTCGTCGTGCGGCCGCCGAGCAGGGCCCGCGCCCAGTCCAGCACGCGCGCGTTGCGGCCCAGCCGCTCCGCCAGCGCCGCCCACTGCCTTGGCGACACGTCGCGCAAGTCCGACTCGCGGCCGCGCGACCACAGCTTGTTCACGTCGCTGGGCTCGAGCGGCCCGAGCTCGATCTCGCTCAGCGCGTCCACCAACTCGGGCGCGAGTTCGAACGTCGCGGTGCACGTGACCAGCAGCTTGGCTCGGGCGACCTTGCACGTGGAGAGCAGCACGCCCAGCAGGCGGGCCGCGAAGGGGGAGAGACGCGCCGGGCCGCTCGGCTGCAGTTCGAGGTTCTGCTCGAAGTCGTCGAGCACGATCACCAGCTCGCGCCGGCGCCAGCGACCGAGCAGCAGCCGCTCCACGCGCCGCTCGGCGGGCTCGTCCTTGTTGTCCAGGATCTTCTCCGCCTCGCGGTCGTCGCACTCCAGCGCGCAGCGGCGCACGCGTTCGAGCAGCACCATTTCGTCGAGTTTGCCGTGGAGCACCAGCAACGCGGCCGTGGGGCAGTCCTGGGCGTGGCGTTCGATCGCGCGGCCCGCGAGGCACGACTTGCCGACGCCTTTCATGCCGATCACCGCGGCGCCGGCGCGGGAGGAGTCCTGATCGCGGCCGTCGCGCAGGATGCGGATCAGGCGCTGGAGCACGCGCCGCCGGCCGATGAATCCCTCGCGCAGCACGCGCATGCGGCCATCGCCGAGGAAGCGGTAGACCTCGCCGCTGGTCGGTCCCTCGCGCTGCGGCGCGGGGGCGCTCGTGTCGATCTGGAACCCAGCGGCCTGGCGAGTGACGAGGTGCATCGTCGCCCAGGCGAAGGTCTGCGCGCGGCTCGCGCCGGTCTTCTGGAGCCGCTCGAGGTCGGCCTGCGCAAGCTGGCGGCGCGTGAAGGCGATCGCCTCGGTCAGGTCGTGCCCGGTCGCGAGTCGGTCGAGCAGGTCGCAGCCCGCGGTCGTGGCGTCGATGTCGGCCACGGGGCGCACCCAGCCGAGCACCGCGGGCACGCCGCGCGCGACCAGGCCGGCGGCCATGCTGGCGACGTCGTCGCGGCCGTCGGCGGTCTCGCACGATTGCAGCACGACCAGCCGCGGCATCGTTTGCGCGCGTTCGAGCGTGCGGTGCAGCCGCTCGGTGCCGACGCGGTCCAGGTCGCCGACGTCGTCCTCCATCAGCAGGCAGGGCCCGTCGGGGCGCAGCTCGCCGTGGCCGCTCAGGTACACGACGTCGTAGCTGTCGGTCTTGAGGCGCCGCTCGAGCTCGCTGAGCGTCCCGTCTTCGACCACCTCGATGCGCACGCAGCCCTTTTCGATGTTGGGCGCCAGCGTGCGGAGGATGCGCTCCTCCTCGCCTTCGAAGTCGAGCACGGGTTCGACGCCGCGCGGCGAGTAGGCCATGAAGAGAACGCGCAGCAGGCCGTGCTCCGGTCGTTCGGGCGCCGTGGGGGCGCGATCTCCCTGCTGGATGGCGAGGCGGATGTCGGGGCGGCGCGTCACGAACTCCTTGCCGTCGCGGAGTAGTTCGAAGCGAAGGCCCGCCGCAGGATGCCCGTGCGGCTCGCCCAGCAGCCGCACCACGAGCAAGATTGGCTGACCGTCCTGCGTGGCGCGTTGCAGCGCGGTGGCGAGCGAGCGCTGGGGGCCGTCGAGGAGTGCGAACAGGCGCTCGCCGTGCTCGCGCATCCGTTGCTCGAGCGGCTGAGCGGATCCGCGGCGGCGCGCCTGCTCGGCGGCGCCGACGGCTTGGGCGCTGCGAATGAGCTCGTCCAGCTCGGCCTGCTTCAGCCCGCGAACGGAAGGCGAGGCGGCGTCGGCGACGCGAATGGTGAGCGCTTGTGCATCCGGCGCGTCGGCGCCGGCGACTGCGGAGCGTTCGAGATCGAAAACGAGCGTGCGAGGTGTCGATTGGTGCATGGGCATCCCGCCGACTGCGGAAGAAAGGGTTGCGTCGGACGGCGGTCTCCCTAACCGCGGCTCGACGCGCTCACGTTACAACTCCAGTGGGAGTTTTCGCGCCGATCGACTCGCAGACGATCGGACGGGCCGTGCAGCGTGCCGGCCGACGCATCGCTCTTCGATCGCGCGCGATCCGCTCCCGGGGAGATCGATCGGACATGTCTGGGATCATCCAGCAGGAACTCGCATCGCGTGGAGTCGCCCAAGTGCTCGTCTTCCTGCGCGACGCAGGCCCGCAGACGGCGGCCGTCGCGGCGGCAGAGCAGACGACGGCGACATCCAGGCTGAGCAAGCACTTCGTAGAGAGCGCCACAAGCCAAGCCGGCGAGCTGCGCGCAACGCGGCTTCCTCGTGCGCGCGGCGCGGGGGCCTCCGAGGTCCGCATCTATCCACGGCTCGGCGTCATGCTCGGCACGGCGACACGCGAGGGCATCGCCGCGTTGCGCGCTGATGAACGTGTCGCCGAAGTCGCCGGTGCGCCGTCGATCAGCCTGATTCGACCGACGGCCAAGGCGTCGGCCAAGCTCGCGCACACGACGACTTGGGGCCTCGATGCGCTGAACGTGCCGAAGCTCTGGAAGCAGGGCCTGGACGGGAGCGGCGTGGTCGTCGGGCATCTCGATACGGGAGTCGACGGCAAGCACCCGGCGCTGCGCGAAGCGATTCAGAGCTTCGCGGAGTTTGACGAGTTGGGTCGTGAAGTGACGCCAGCGCCCGAGCCGTTCGACAGCGACGATCACGGAACGCACACCGCCGCCACGATCGCGGCGCGTCCGGTTCAAGGCCGCCACGTCGGCGTCGCACCGGCGGCCAAGCTCGCCAGCGCCGTGGTGATCGAGGGCGGCCAAGTGGTTGCACGCGTGCTCGGCGGAATGGAGTGGTCGCTCGGCCAGGGCGCGCGCGTGCTCAACATGTCGCTGGGCTTCCGCGGTTGGTGGGAGGACTTCGTCGTATTGACCCGCATCCTGCGGTCCCGCGGTGTGCTGCCCGTGTTCGCGGTCGGAAACGAGGGGCCGGGGACCAGTCGTTCGCCGGGCAACTACGCCGAAGCGGTGTCGGTCGGCGCCCACGACGAGAGCTGGCGCGTCGCCGACTTCTCGAGCAGCCAGCGCTTCCAGCGCAAGCGCAAGCGCGACGCGCTCGTGCCCGACCTCGTGGCGCCGGGTGTCGATGTGGTCTCCGCTGCGCCGGGCGGTGGCTACCAGTCCATGAACGGCTCCTCGATGGCGACGCCACACGTCGCTGGGCTCGCCGCGCTGCTGATGCAGGCCGCGCCCAAGGCCACGGTGGCGCAGATCGAGCGCGCGATCCTTCGCTCTTGCCGGCGCCGGGCCTCGATGCCGGAGGCTCGCTCCAATCGGGGCGTGCCCGACGCAGTTCGCGCGCTCGCGGAACTCGGCGTCTGAGGGATCCGAGCAGAGCGCGTAGACTGTTCGAGGCGGTGCTCGCCGCGCGACCGACATGACCAAGCGCATTCCCGGCAAGAAGCGCAAGGACCCCGAGCTGCAGCGGCAGCTCGAGGCTGCGAGCGCCGCTCACACGTCGGTGCAGGCCGTATTCTTCCTCAAGAATGCGGAGCAGCCGACGCGCTCGAGCGGCGGCTCGCCCGAGGACACGCGCCGCACGGTTCGAGACGTGCTCGACCGCGTTGAGCAGCAGACCGGTGAGCGCGTGGTCGACTGGAACGTGTTCCCGCTGCTCGGCTCGTTCGTCGTGGTCGCGTCGCCGCGAATCGTCGAGGCCGTGCTGGCCCAGGACGAAGTCGCGTCTGCGAGCGCCAATCGCCGTTAGACAGGGTGATAGCGTTCTGCGTCAGCGCGCAGCGGAGGCGCAAGTCGAGGCCGCGGAGCACGGAGCGGTTCGCCGTCGA
>CALFYL010000329.1 GCA_937952135.1 uncultured Planctomycetia bacterium | reverse complement strand
GGGATCATGCCGTGCTGCGCCATCAGCTTCTGTTGCGCCTCGCGCTGCTTGGCCGGGTCGCCTTCGAACTTCTTCTTGGCCTCGTCGATCTGCGGCTGGAGCTTCTTCATGCGCTTCTGGAAGCGCGCCATCGCCGTCTGCGACTTGCGGTTCACCGGGAACAGCGCGGCGCGCACCATCAGCGTGAGCAGGATGATCGCGACGCCCCAGTTCGAGGTGAGCTTGTGCAGCATCACGAGCAGCCAGGTCAGGCCGTTCGCGATCGAGGTCACGAAGGGGATCGGAACGCAGCACGTGCCCGCGCGGTCGTACTCGAGCAGCACCTGGTGGTCCGCATGGTCCGCGATCAGCAGGTCGGGCTGCTTCGGGCCGGCGTAGACGATGTACTGGTATTTGCGGCTCGAGCCGGCGATCGGCGCGCGCAGTTCGAGCACGACGTCGGTCGCCATGAAGCTCCAGTTCGCGCCGACCTTGCTCGGGTCCTTGCGCGCCGCCTCGTCGTCCGCCATGTGGCGCCAGCGCGCGCTGCGCATCGTCGCCGTCGCGTCGAGGTCCGCGCCGCGCAGCAGCATCGCGAAGTACTTGTTGTGGACGCCCGCGAAGCTGATGTCGTCGCCGGGGATCTCGAGCGCGCCGGAGAGCGGCCCCGCCTTGTCGTCGCGCTGCTTCGCGGCGAGCTTCGGCGAGGTCGAGTCGCGGCGTCGCGCGCCCTCGGCCGTGCGGCCCGCGGCCACCGACTGCGGCTCGACGTAGAACGTGTCGCCCGATTCGAGCGGCATGACCTCGGCGGGGCTGAACAAGAAGCCGAGCGCGCGCTCGCCGGGCAGCGCGTCGTTGTGCAACTCGAGGTCGACGTGCAGGCGGTACGTCCCCGGCTCGAACACGGCGCGCTTCACGATGCGCAGCCCGGAACCCTGCGCGAGTTCGAACTCGACCCCGCGCGGATTCGTCGCGTCGGGGTAGGGCCGCATCTTCCACAGCGCGCGTTCGAGCGGCTCTCGCTCGAGGTCCTTGCTCGAGATGTCGCTGCGCAGGAGCAGCGAGCCCGACGGCGCGCCGGAGCTCGTCACCGAGCGCACGAGGCTGGTCCAGTGCTCGGGGTCGGCGCGCTCTTCCTCACTCAAGCCCACGCGGTCGACGTAGCTCTTCACCTTGAGCTCGACGAGCCGGCCGCCGCGGTTCGAGAACAGCGCGCGGTAGGCGCCGACTTCGCCGGGCGCGCCGATGTCGATCTGCAGCGTGCGCTCCTCCTCGTCGGCGACCACGGACGAGATCGGCGCCGGCTGCGGCTCCTTGGCCGCGGCTTCCTGCTTCGCGGCCTCGGTGGCCACCACCGGTGTGGCGGTCGGCGGCGTGCGCGGCGGCGGCTTGGGCCCCCACACGTTCCACAGAACGAGCACCAAGACCGACATGGTGATCGCGACGAGCAGTCTCTTTTCCAAGGCGTTGGGTCTTCTTCTTCGTCGCGGCGAGCCTTACTGGCCCACCGCCAAGCGGTCGGCGAGGTAGGCGGGGAGTTGAGGTGTGGAGCGGATGTGCTCCTGGGCGGCGGCGACGTCGTACGCAGCGCGCACGAAGCTCACGTTGCGCCCGTCGAACAGTGCGTAGGAGAGCCGCGGGTCGCCGTCGCGCGGCTGCCCCACGGAACCCACGTTGACGATCGCGCGGCACACGCCGCTGACGCCGAGGTCGTAGGGACCCTCGGTGGACTTGGGCCGATAGAAGCGCCCGTCCTCGTAGAAGATGCCCGGCACGTGGCTGTGCCCGACGAAGCACACGAGCGCCGTGCCCGTCGGGTCGAGCGCGCGCATGCGCGCGAAGTTCGCCTGCATCTTCAGCGAGTCCCGCGCGTCGCGCGGCAAGAGGTACTCGCGCACCGGATCGCGCGGACTGCCGTGCGCGTACATCGCGCCTTCCTCGATGCGCAAGGGCTCGAGCTCGGCGAGAAAGTCCCAGTAGCCGTGCGTGCGCGCGCGGTCGCCGGCGCCGTTGAGCTCGTCGCGCGTCCAGTCGATCGCGCGCCGCGCGTTCGGGTTGAAGTCCTCGCCGGAGCCGAGCAGCGCGTACTCGTGGTTGCCTTGCAAGCAAATCCCCGGCGCGAGCCCCTGGGCCGTGGCGCGCTCGCTGCACAGCTCGATCACCGCGTCGAGGCACTCGACCGGGCGCGCGCCGTAGCCGATGACGTCCCCCAGGCACACGAAGCGCTTCGCGCCGCGCTCGCGCGCGTCGGCCGTGGCGACCTGCAACGCGGGCCAGTTGCTGTGCAGGTCGGAGATGAGGGCGGTGAGCGGGTAGGTCACGGGGGGCGGATCGATCGCGCGCGGGGCGGCGCAGCTGCACGGGCGCACGAAGCCGGCGCGCGAAGGTCGGGCGCTCACGCGGCCGGTGCGCCGCGGGAGCGCGGTCGAATCGAGCACGCTCGGGACGGGCCCAGGAGGATCGCCGCGGGAGCGCTCTCGCTCACCGAACCGAACAACACCAGGCGCGAACAGACCGCGCCGGCTCACGCCCGCGCCGCGGAGGAAAAGGGCCGGGGATTATCGTGAGGCGCAGGCGGTGCGGCAAGGGCGAAGCCCGGGCGGCGCGGCTCGCCTCGGGGCGCGCGAGCGCGGACGCGGAGCGCTGGGGCTCCGCGCGACTTCGAGAATCACGGCCCGCCGAAGCCGTTCGAGCGCGCGACGGCCGCCACGGGCGCCGCGGCGACAACTTCCGGCGCCGCGGGGGCGAGCCGCAGCGTTCCCACGAACAGCGCCGCCGTGATCGCGGCCCCGAGCGCGGCGGTCCAGGTCGGCCCCCACGCCGCGCCGACCGCAACCGGCATCGAAATCGCTGCAAGCACGAGCGCCACGCGCAGCGGCGAGAGTCCGAGCCGCGCCAGTCGATGCGCCAGGTGCCGGCGGTCTCCTTCCCAGGGCGCGATTCCCAGGCGCGCGCGCGCGACGCACAAGCGCGCGAGATCGAGCGCCGGCACGAGCAGCACCGGCCACGCCGCGGGCGTGATCAAGATCAGCGCCCCGAGCACGTGGCTGCCGCTGTCGCCGAGGATCGCCTTGCGTCGCCAAGGGCTCGCGCCGTCGCGGCGCAGATTGAAGGGCGCGAAGGCCGCGAGCGCGGCGGCGAACGGCGTCGCGCTCAGCGCGAGCCCGAGCACGCCGATCGTGAGCGCGGCGCCGTCGGCGTTGTCGAAGGTGTTCACGCAGTTGAGCGCCACGACGGCGAGCGCCATCAGCGCCAGCGTTGCGAGGTAGCTCTCGAGTTCGGCCGGCGCGGCCAGCAGCATCGGCGTCGCGAGCACGAAGCCGCACGCGGCTTGTCCGAGCAGCTTGAGGAGCGGCGTCAATCCATCCTCGAGGCCGTCGTCGAGGCAGCCGACCAGGAACGCCATCGCCACGGCGCCGAAGGGCCAGAGCGTGACGTCGAACGACGTCGAGCTGCCGACGAGTGCGGCGAGACCGCGGCCCGGCACGAAGGGCGCGTGCGCGCGGCCGAGGGCTTCGACGCCGATCCACAGCGCCACGAGGCCCGCGAAGAGCGCCGGCCCGCCGCTCAGCGGCCACGCGGGTTGGCCGAGCTTGTGCGCTCCGCGACCGCCGTCGATCCAGCCCCAGCGGTGCGCTGCGCGCGTGGCGACGAGCGCCGCGAGCGCCGTGACGGCCGCGGGCGCCAGGACGAGCAGGCCGAAATTCGTGGAGGCGTCGCTCAAGGTTGGCGCGTCGAGTCGCGAGGGGCATAGATGCCCCGCACGCGAATGTATTCCAGGACCGTGGGCGGAACGAGGTCGCGGCACGCTTCGCCGCGAGAAAGGCGCTCGCGAACGTCCGTGGAGGAGGCCGGCGAGGGCGGGACGCGCACGAGGCCGCGCTCGAGCCGCGCGCCGAGCTCGGGTCCGAGCTCCGCGCAGACCGTTGCGAGCGCGCGCTCGTCCTGGTCGCCGCGCGAGACCACGATCGGCTGCGCGAGCGCGACGACTTCGCGCACCTCGCGCCAGCGCTCGAAGCCGTGCAGGTTGTCCCAGCCGAGGATCAGGTGCAGCTCCGCGCCCGGTTCGAGCGCGAGCTCGTCGCGCACGCAGCGCAACGTGTCGACGGTGTAGGACGCCCCGTCGCGTTCGAGCTCGGTGGTCCAGACGCTCCAGCTAGGCTCGCGCTCGAGCGCGAGCTCGAGCATGCGGACGCGGTCGGCGGCGGGTGCGAGCGAGCGTCCGAGTTTGTGCGGAGGCCGCGCGGCGGGCACGAACACGACCTGGTCGAGTTCGAAGGCGCGTTGGGCCGCGCGCGCCGCGTACAGGTGGCCGAGGTGGACCGGGTCGAAGGAGCCGCCGAAGAGCGCCACGCGCCTCCCGAAGGCGCCGACCGGGGGCGGGCGGCGAGTCGAATGCGTCACGCGCGATGCCTCGCCGCGTCGCCAGAGCAACCGCTCGAGTAACCGCTCGCGCTGGGCGGGTACAAGCGCTCGCAGAGTGAACAGCGAGCCCTGCGGCTCGTTCGCAGCTCGCGGGCGTCGTCCGCGGTTCGCGGAACTCGGCGGCGGGCCGGCGTGCGGACCTTCGAGGCGCGAAACTTCGAGGCGACGCGCGAGCCGACTCGCTGGCAAGAACGGGTACCGGGCACGCCGCCATCCTTGACGCGCCAACGGGCCCCTGTCCATACTGCCTCGCCCCAAGCGACGCCCTCCGGCCTCCGGAAGGCGCGCTCGACCGTTCGCGCGGCGCTCCGGCCGCTCCCACGCACCCTTTCATCAGCCCCCACCGCGCAGCGCCGCCAAGCCTTGGCGCCCCGCCGCGCGGTACGCCCCAACCCACCGCCGCCACCGTCCATGAAGCGTCTCACGCTCGGAAGCCTGGTCCTCATCGCCATCACGTCGGCTTGCACCACTCCGGCGTACGAGAACAACCACTGGCACTTCAACTCGGTCGGCCCGCGCATGACGCACCAGTTCCTGGGCTACCGTCAAAGCCGCGATGGCGCGTACAGCGACAAGCTGCGCCAGGACGGCAGCGCCGCCGCGCTCACGCTGCGCCGCCACTTCATCAACGACAACCCGGACAACCCGATGCTGCC